>JBKEBI010000088.1:0-4548 GCA_047973085.1 Bacilli bacterium
CTTGACTAATAAACACCTTACTAATTGATGAATTATTTAGTCCCATTGCTTTTAAAATACCAATTTGCTTTGACTTTTGGACTACACTTATAATAAGTACAGAACTTATTGCAAGGGTTACTGAAATAACAATGAACACTTGAATTATTATCGATGACATACTTTGACTACTCAATGCAGAAAGCAATGATGCATTCAAATCTTGCCAAGTAACAATAGAATAATCACTTAAATCAATATTTTCTGCGATCTCATCACTTAAAAAAACTTCATCTACTTGCGTTTCAATCGCACTAATTTCTCCAGGCTTGTCAACAAAATTTTGCAAACTTTTTAATGTAGTATAAACTGATTTTTGATTAATAGTACTATTTCCAAAATCAAACTTTCCTACAACTTCATATACTTTACTATTACCATTTGATAAAATAAACTTTACTTCATCTCCTACTTCTATATCTTCATAAAAATTACCAATAACAATTTCATTCTCACTATTAGGAATACTTCCCTCTACAAGTTTATTTTTAATTCCATAAATATCTTTATCAAAAACTATTCCGTTTATTGCTATGGAGTAACTGTCATCACCTTTCTGCATAAAAGCATTTTCAACTAATAATGTTGAAACTTTTTTAATACCTTGAACTTCTGAAATCGTGGAAATAATACTTTCTTCTTCTTGGAAAGTTTCTTCACCATATGTGATACTAATATGTGATGCATCACCTATTGTTGAGTCAATTAAATCTGACTGCAAACCTTGAATTAATAGTCCAATAAACAGCTGAACACTTATCCCAATAGCAATTGCAGAAATAATTAAAACTGACTGAGCTTTATTTGATAAAAGAAAACTTTTAGCTATTTTTATTGCTAGTCTCATCTAAAATCTCTCCTATCTCATCAAAATTTAAAAGTATATAGTCAGCACCTAAGTTTTGGCAATATTCTCTATTGTTAATTACAGCAAGACCTCCTATAACTATTTTACACTCTGTCTTTTCCTTAATCATTTCTATTAACTTATGAAGGTCTGTTAGCTTTAAAAAGTTTGTAATTGAAATAGCAATATAATCGACATTAAGATGTAATATAGAATTAATAATATCTTCATTTGGAATGTTTGTTCCTAAAAAGTATGTATCAAATCCATTTAACAAAAAGAAATCTGCTGTAATACGTGGTGGAAGTTCATGCAGTTCATTTTCAAGCCCACACACAACGACACTTTTATTACATGGTTTTTCCTTCTCATTTAAAATATATTCATAACATATTTCTATACTTGTTCTTAAAATTGCAGTACATAAATGCTCCTCCACAATGTCATATTTTTCTATCGAAACTTCATTTCCTATACTAGATAAACTGTCTAAAATATAGTCATAATAAAAGTCCCTAACACCATATTCTTTATCTAAATTCTCTCTAGTAAATTTAATAACCTCCTCTTTATTATATTCTAGCAGTGCTGTTTTAAACTTCATCATTTTCCCTCCTTTAATCCATTTATAATACTTTCTTTTATTTTAACAGAAATTTCAACTCCTTCATATCCCAAATCAATAAAATACTTTGCAGAATATTTTTTGCTTAAATTTTCATACATAATATACAAATTTTCAATACATTCATTTTTAATATACTTATATAAAAGTAAAATCTCTTTTTTAGTAAATTTTAAAGTTAATTCATAAAAGTCATTTATATCTTCTAGGTTATTATTTAAGAGATATTGAATTTTTTTTCTAACACTTTTTTTATCAATACATCTATTAATCATAAATTCTAATTCATTGCCTTTTAATAAATAAAATAGAATTAAACATCTTACCTCAGTATTACAACATAATTTTAAATTTTGTAACTTTTGTATATCAAATATCTTAATATTAAAATATTGCGATAGCAAGTAAATGAAATAATTAATTCCTATGTCAAAATATTCTCCTACAACAAACTTTGCAAATTCTTTACTAAATCTTTCATTTGAAATTGTATCTAAAGACCTTGTCATTTGTATACACAATTGTAAAGTACTTTCATCGATTGTAAATCCCAACTTAGAACTAAATCTAACTGCTCTTAAAACCCTTAATGGATCTTCAATAAATTTATCACTAACATGCCTAATATTTTTTGACTTTAAATCATTTTTACCATCATAGCAATCAATAATAGTGCTTGTTGAGTACTCCATAAGTATAGAATTAATTGTAAAATCACGTCTCATAGATGCTTTGCAAAAATCCATTTCCTCAAGTACAACTACTTTAAAATCTGTATGTAACAAGCCTGTAGTTTCCTCTAATCTTGGAAGTGAAAACTCATAGTTTTGAATTTTTTTAATTTTTACTGTATAAAATTCATAATTTACAATCAACTCTCCAAATTTATGCAAAACCTCAATTAAACTTTTAAAATCTATATTATATATTTCAATATCATAATCATAAATTTCAGCTTTCAAAAGTTTATCCCGTACACTACCACCTACAAAATAGCATTTACCACCTACATTTTCAATTTCAGTTAAAATATTTTTTAGTTTTTCCATACTATCACCTTAATTTATATTATACTAACATTCATAAAGTAATGCAAATACTATAGCAGCCACATTGCAGCCACATTATCTTAATATACTAGCAAAATGAGGTGATACAATGAAGAAGAAGATTATTATTAGTATAGTCACAATTTGTCTTATTAGTGGAGGTTCATTCTTTTTCCACTTCTCTTCAATGAAAAATAATATTAGTGCCCTAGGTTATAGCGACACTGAAGTAGATAAATTTATTGATGAGCATGGAGTATTTAATGCCTATAAAGAAGTAGAAACTGCATTAAATGATGAAATAGAAACTAAAGAAGATACTTTAAATAATGAAATTGGGGTTAGTCCTGATCTTATAACAGACAAAGATGATATGACACGTGTGGAATACAGTACTACACTTGATGATTTTATAGTAGAAAATACGGAATTATATTCAGCTAGCATTCAAGAAATTGATGCTGAAATTACAAAATACCCAACAGAAGAAAAAATTGATACTGCAGACCTTACTCTATACGATGAGTTTACTTTAAAAACAGAATTTTTAAGTAAACTTGAAACAGAATTTTCGAATAAATTAGAAGAACACAAAACTGCTTTATTAGATTATGGTATGCGTGAATCAGAGCTAGAAGGGTTATTAACTGGAGATGTTCTTGCTGACTTAGAAGCACTTGGAAATAAACTTGCATACTATAAGGAGTATCAAGCATTAGTTAGTACTTCTGGTAATTCATACGCATCGGGAGCAATGGATCTATTCAATATCTTAAATAATCATCGCATCTCAAAAGGACTAGCGCCATTTACATATAACTCTGAACAACAAGGTTGTGTAGACATTGAAGCCAATTCATATGCAAATAACAAAAATCCTCACAATTGGTTATGTAAATCACTAACTTCTGAAGGAGCATCACTTGCGAGTGTGAGTAGTGATTACATCCAAATTGCAGGAAACTTTTTAACAACACACGCCTCTCATGAAGCTGATGTTATAAATCCAAACTACACAAGTGCTGCATGTTCTGCAGTGCAACGTGATGGTATGGTATACATGATTTGTGGATACTTTCAATAATAAATAAACGACCTCTAGAGTAATTTTACTTTAGAGGTTTTTTGTGCATTAAAAAAGAAGTTACAATTTAGCAACTCCAATATATAATATTTAAAATAAGCATTCTTTTTTGATACTTTACCTAAACTTTTTATTTTCCAAAATAGATTGTAAACTATCCCTTAATAGTTTATTTTCTTTAATACCCTTTTTACTAGTAACAGCAATTTCATATTCATCAAAAATAAATGAAGATACCATTGAAAAGTCCATATTAGTTTGTGATGTACTATTGTTAATAATAATCTTTTTATTTTTTGAAAATTCAATAATCTCTTCATGAAGGTTTGAATTATTTGTACACAGAAAAACTATATCAATGTCTACTAAATAGTTATAACAAAATTTACTCTCTATAATCTCTACGTTTAAGCCCCTTATTTCTTCAATACAATTTGGACTAACTAAAGTAACTTTACAGTTATATTTTTGTAATTTTTTGATTTTACGTAAAGCTACATTACCTCCACCTACTACTAAAACACGCTTATTTTCCAAAGTAAGATTAACTAGCATTTCCATCTCCTCTTAAATAATTAGCGACATCCAATGCAAAATATGTAATAATCATTGAAGCACCCGCACGTTTAAATGCATACATTGTTTCTAAAACTACAGATTTTTCATCAATCATTTTCGCTTTTGAAGCTGCTTTAATCATTGAATACTCTCCTGAAACATTATAAACAGCAATTGGAATATTAGTTTTTTGATTTACTTTGCTAACAATATCTAAATATGCTAATGCTGGCTTAATAATTACAATATCTGCACCCTCATTAATATCATTTAATGTCTCTTCAATACCTAGATATGAATTTTGATAATCCATTTGATAATATTTTCTATCACCAAAACTAGGTGC
>JBKEBI010000007.1:0-31868 GCA_047973085.1 Bacilli bacterium
ATGAAGCAAGAAAAATGATTGAAGATCAGTTTGCTAACTTGCAAATCACTTCAATCATAATGTATCACATTACTTTAATTTTTTAGACTTTTTGGTCTCACATCATTTACAATCCTACAAAGTGAAAAAGAACGATAACATACACTATTTTAGTTGTGGAAATACGTTTAAAATATAATAAAAACAGCTAACTGACAATGGATATAATCATCTTAAAATCAGTTAGCTATTTTTAAAATTATAATTCATGTTGTCAAAAGATTTCCACTTGTAGAATCACTCTTTTAAATTCCTAATGTTATAAAGTTTTAAATGTAATTGGTATTACTCCCACTCTACAGTTGCAGGTGGTTTAGAAGTAATGTCATATACAACTCTAGTAATACCATTAACATTATTTACAATTTCACTTGCAATGTGTCCTAGAGTTTCAAAGTCAATGTGTGAAAAATTTGCAGTCATTGCATCAACACTATCAATACATCTAACAGCAAGCACATGTTCATATGCTCTCATATCACCTTTTACTCCAACACTTTTTGTATTTGTAAGTACTACAAAATATTGAAACATAGTTTCTTTATATTTTGTATTCTCAATAATATTTCTAAAAATGTAGTCTGCTTTTTGCAGAATATCTACTTTTTCTTCAGTTACTTCTCCCATTATCCTTACTCCAAGCCCTGGCCCTGGGAAAGGTTGACGATAAACCATTTCTTCTTTCATGTTTAATAATAGTCCCATTTTTCTTACTTCATCTTTAAATAAAAACTTTATAGGTTCAAGTAGTTCAAACTGTAAATCTTCAGGAAGTCCTCCTACATTGTGATGAGATTTTATTGTGTGGGAGTTTTTAGTACCACTTTCAATAATATCACTATACAGTGTACCTTGTGCAAGATATTTTGCTTCACTTCCAAATTTAGCTAAAGTTTCATTGAATACATCAATAAATACTTTACCAATAATTTTTCTTTTATCTTCTGGATCTTCAATTCCTTTTAATGCTTGATACATTTTTTCTTTAGCATCAATTTTATGAACATTAAGTCCATCTTTTGTTAACATTTCTAGAACTTGATTTCCTTCATTTTTTCTAAGTAGACCTGTATCTACAAAAATATATATTGTTTGATTTGGAATTGTTTCTTTAAGAAGCGTTCCAACCACACTAGAGTCTACTCCACCACTTATAGCACAAATTACTTTATCATCTTTTACAGTCTCTAATATTAGTTGTTTCTGCTCTTCTAAATACTTTTTAATACTCCAAGATTTGTCTATATCACATATTTCAAAACAGAAGTTTTTCAGCATTGTAATACCTTCTTTAGTATGCTCTACTTCTAAATGAAATTGTGTTCCATATATAGATTTTTCTTTATGCTTAATTATTGCTACATGATTATCTGTACTTCCAATTTGAATAAAATTTTCACCAAGATTTTCAACACTATCATTATGACTCATCCAAACTGATGTTGATTTACTTACTCCTTTAGTAAATTCATTTTCTATTTCTATTTCCACCTCTTTTAAACCATATTCTTTATAGTCACTAGCAGAAACTTTTCCTCCTAAGTTATGAACCATATACTGCATTCCATAGCATACGCCTAAAATAGGAATATCTAAATCAAAAATCTTTAAATCTATTTTATACGCATCTTCATCATAAACACTCATTGGTCCACCAGAAAGAATAATTCCTTTTGTGTCCTCGTTAATATGATCAAATACTTCATCATAACTTACAAGTTCACTATCTACTTCTAGTTTTCTAAGTGCTTTTACTATCACTTGGTTAAATTGACTTCCAAAATCTACAACAATAATTTTATTCATTATAATTCTCCTTTTATTTAATAAAAAAACTCACAAAATGAGCTTTCGCATATACCAAAACCTACCGTAGTCTCACATTTAGGTATGAGGTAGAAACTCGTGATCCATTTTATCACTATTATACGCTTTCTACTATTATACAACAATGCAATCTATTTTTCTATGTTTATTTTGTTTTTTTTGATATAATGTATGTACGAGGTGAAAAATATGCTAAAAGATCAAAAGGTATGTATTGAAGTAAAAAAACGAGAAAGTCAAAAAGCAAGATCTGTTGCTCTTATTATGGCTTTTGTCTATATTCCATTATTACTAATTTCCTTTCATTATATATATCAAAATTTTATCAAAACAGAATCTCTTTCTAAATTTAGATTTACAACTCTTGCATTTGTTGTTGCAATTATAATATCATTTGTTTTAATAATTTTACTTACATATATTAACAAAAAATTCTATATTAGAGACAAACGAGAATTAAAGCAAGCATTTACATTTTCTTTTCTTGTTTACTCTAGTTTTCAATTAATATATTTAGCACTATTTGATTTAAAAATTGAAGGATATGAATTCTATATTCTTTCTTTCATACTCATCCAAGGAATTACATTCTTTCTATTCTTATTTGACTATAATCTACATGCATTAGGAGTATATACTGATGCACTAGAAGATTTTGTCTTTTATTCAACAGAACGTAAATTTATGTTTAAAAACGATATTAGAAAGCATAACTTGCAAGAATCCAAAGACCCACTAGATGACTTAAAATCTATAGTAGAAGAACAAACTAAAATACTTGCTTATAAAGATGATTTAGATAATATTGGAAAGTACTTCACATATTTTATTCAAAAATATGACCATGAAGATAAAGTTTATGTATTAATATATTTTTCAAATACAGGTAAAAGAAATGATCAAACTCTATCTATGAATCATGCGTATAGTAAGAGTATTTATGATAGTAAACTTAAAGAATTAAATTCTACTATAAATAAATATTTAGAAAACAATGAAATATAAAAATTGGTAATTAATAATTTATATATCTTAGTACATAAAAATATCACTCTTATACTGAGTGATATTTTTAAAGTCTACTAAAGCTATTAAGTTATTGATTATATTCTTCATTGCTATTTGTTTTAATATGTAGGAAGTATTCATTTAACTTTACACCTACTATTATCATTATAGCAGTAAGCGCTACAAAAAATAAAAAAGATAAAACGGGTATAAACGATAATAAAAAATTAAAGCCATATAAAATAAAAAATGCTATTAATAATCCACTCATTATTTCATTTACTTCCTTTATCATATCTATATTTTTAACTACCTGATAAATAGTATAAAATGGAATAACTGCTAAATGTAATCCTGCAACTTTAGCTATATTAAAGCGTTCTTCTTCTGTTAAAAAACCACTTTTATTACTGTCTAAAAATGCTTTTGTTTTAAAACCTGTAATAATAAACAGTACAGCAGTTGCAATAAGTATAAGTCCTATAATAACAAACCCTACTACTAAAAACCCCATTGCATATGAAACTGAATAATAATACATTGAAGATCTCAAAGCCTGAGCCAACGCCATACTATATACAATAACTGAAACAATAGGTGTAGCAATTGATGTAATCATAGATGCAAAAATAAATTTGGACAAGTTTCCACATTTTTTTATTGTATTAAATGATGAAAACACTCTAATATAATAGTAAAGTGGTATTACTGACAAAAACAGCCCTACTAACATTCCGAATATATTAATCTTTTCTTTTGTAGTATGCATAACTACCTCCTTATAAGCTTAGATGTTTATTATAAAAACATAGTTTTTATAATCATGTGCTTTATAAGTATATCATATTGCATACATATTGTATAGTATGAAATTATTACAAGTGTTAAGTTTAATTGATATGTATTACATTTATTTATAAAAATAAGTCTAATTTTCAAATAGACTTATTTTTTTGTCCCGTGTTTTTTTATAATTTCAGGATGATTTTCTATAACTTTTTTACCTAATTTTGTAATTCTATACTTTCTCAAACTAAACATACTAGATAGCTCTTCTTCTGTAATATTTTCTATAATATTATTCAATAGTTCCTGTTTTTTCCCTGTTGCATTAATTCCCTTACTTTTTAATAAATTTTTTAACTGAGGAATCGTAAGCTCAGTTAATGATTCTGTAGCAGTACAAGTTTCAACGAATTTTAACTTATGTAAAACCTTGATAGAATTATAACTATCTACTCCGTATCGTTACTCAAAATATTGATGAATATCACTTTCATTTTTAAAGTTATAGAATTTAATTATCAATAGAAAAATTAAATCTCCTGGAAGGATTTTCTCATCTAATAAAATCATCTGCTTTTTTTCAACAATTTTATATGGAAATTTCTCAGGATTAGTTTCCCATAATTTTAGATCTCTTTTTGATGAAATATATGGATGAATTGGATAGTCTTTATATATTTCATGAGTAATTTTTTTCATAATACCACCTCTATTATAGTTTATCATAAATACTGAATAAAAGAAAAGAAATGGATCTACCATTTCTCTATCTATATTATTTTTGTGCTTTAACTACTTCAATTCCTTTATTTACTGCTGCAATATTTGAAGGAATAAATTTAGCTTTTTCACCGGTAAATTTTTCATTGAATGCACTTTCAACATTTTCAAGACTAAATTGTTGTTTAGCTTCTGTAAGTGCACCAAGCATTACCATATTTTGGAATTTTGCAGATCCTATTTCAGTTGCAATATCAGTTGCATCTACATAATAAACTTCCAAATCATCACGCTCAATCTTATTTTTTATAACTGAACTATTGACAATTACAAGCCCTCCTTTAATAACTCTATCAACAAATTTATCAACTGAAGGTTGATTCATTGCAACAAGAATAGAAATATCATTATTTATTAAAGGTGAACCAATTAATTCATCAGAATATATCACACTACAATTGGCAGTTCCACCACGCATTTCTGCACCATAAGCAGGTATCCATGTAACGTGCTTTCCGTTATGCATATTTACAAGTGACAAAATTTGACCTAGTGATAAAACACCTTGTCCACCGAATCCAGAACAAATTACTTTTTCAATCATAATTATAGTGCCTCCTCATCTTTATATACACCTAGAGGGTAGTAAGTCATCATTTGATCTCTCAACCATTGCATAGAATCAACAGCACTCATTCCCCATCCTATATTACATGTACCTAAAACCTCAACCATACTAAATCCTTTACCAGCTAATTGATTTTCAAACGCTTTTTTAATAGCTTTCTTTGTTTTTCTAACATTTCCTGGAGCATCTACACTTACACGCTCTATATATCTGGCCCCTGGAATTGTTGCTAACATTTCACTAACCTTAAGTGGTAGCCCAGCCGATGCTGTAGTTCTACCATATGGAGAAGTTGTTGTTACTTGTCCTTCTAGAGTTGTTGGAGCCATTTGCCCACCTGTCATACCATAAATTGCATTATTAACAAAAATTACTGTGATATTTTCACTTCTATGAGCAGCATGTACAATCTCTGCTGCACCAATTGAAGCTAAGTCTCCATCACCTTGATATGTAAATACAACTTTTTCAGGCATAATTCTCTTAATTCCTGTCGCTACTGCTGGAGCTCTACCATGAGCCGAACTAATTCCATCACAATCAAAGAATTCATTACAGAAAACACTACACCCAACACTTGCAACACTTATTGTTTCTTCTAGTACACCTAATTCTACCAATACTTCAGCAACTAATTTATGAACAATACCATGTGTACATCCTGGACAATAAGATAATTCCTTATCAGTTAATCCAGTTGATTTTTCATATATCATATTACTCATTTGAACTCGCCTCCATATCTAATAGAATTTTATTTTCAATTTCTTCAACACTGAACATACTTCCACCAGTTCTTCCATAAAAAGAAATTTCCCTCTTTCCATTATTTGCAATTTTAACATCATCTACCATTTGTCCACAACTATATTCTGCGGCTAATAATTTTTTCACAGAACCAGATAACTCATCAAACGCTTTTTGTGGAAATGGCTTTAATGTAATTGGACGAAGTACACCAACTTTTACACCTTTTGCTCTTAAATTATCAACAGCATTACGAACCACTCTTGAAGCCGAACCATAAGAAACAACTACAAGTTCTGCATCATCACATAAATATGATTCATACATTTGCTCTGATTTCATCTTATTGTATTTTTCTTGTAAATGCTTATTATGAGCTTCTAATTCTCTAACATCTAAATGTAGAGAACTTACTATATGTTGACTTCTATTTTTCGTTCCTTCTTCTAAGCTCCATGGCTTATTATCTATAACTTCATAGGGTGAATTTTCAATTTCAACTGGCTCCATCATTTGACAAAGCATTCCATCAGCTAAAAGAATAGCTGGTGTACGATATTTTTCTGATAAATAAAATGCTTTTTGAGTTAAATCAGCCATCTCTTGTAAGTTTGCTGGTGCAACTACAAGACATTGATAATCACCATTTCCACCACCTCTAGTAGCTTGAAAATAATCAGCCTGTGATGGTAAAATTCCTCCAAGACCTGGTCCACTTCTAGAAATTGATGCAATTACACAAGGTAATTCTGCAGCTGCTAAATATGAAATCCCCTCTTGTTTAAGAGCAATTCCTGGTGAAGATGAAGATGTCATAACACGTTTACCTGTTGCTGCACCACCATACACCATATTAATTGCTGCTACTTCACTTTCAGATTGAACAAAAACTCCACCAATCTTTGGTAATTCTCTGGCCATATATTCTGGAACTTCATTCTGTGGTGTAATTGGATAACCAAAAAAGTATTTACAATCAGCTTTAATTGCAGCCTCACATAACACTTCAGCACCTTTCATTAATTTTCTAGCCATTCTTTTCACCTCTTTCAATTGTGATTACACTATCAGGACACATAATCGCACAATTTGCACAACCTATACATTTTTCTGGTTCCACAATTTGAGCAGGATTATATCCCTTAACATTAACAACACTTTTATCAAGTGCTAAAATGCTAACAGGACAAGCCACAATACATAACTCACAACCCTTACATTTTTCTACCTCAAAAAATAATTTTCCTTTTGCCATACTTTCTCCTTTCAATTTTTATCTTTTTCTAATAAAAACTCGGAAACTATAATGCCTTTACCCATTATATTTTCACATTTAAGTTTAGCACTAAGTAAATAATATTCAATGTCAAGATTAAACTTTGATTTAGAGACAATTTCTTGTGCACGAACCATATCTTCACAATTTGAATATTGCATTAAATGACTGTTGTTGACAATTCCAGTAATTTTTAATGAACTGTAATTATTAATATAATTTACTTTACTATCAAAACTAACAGTATTCATATTACCTTCACGATTAGCATTAATTACATATAAGAAATTATACTCTCCATGATTTCGCTCAACTAAGTCCTCTAAAAATGAGGGTATCATTCTAAGCCCAACTTCACTACCTGCAAGATCAATAATCAAGTGACTATTTTCATCTTTTATTGCATTATAAAAATTAGGAGCAAAGTGTGGAACATCAGTATTAGCATTTGATCCTAATACATTTCCTAACAATTCTATTCCATTCTCATTAAGCATTGCCTCTTTTTCTCTAGATCTAAAATATACATTAACAACATCTAAATCAGCGACAAAAATCTTTCTATTTGATTGTTTACTCAAGTATAGTGCATATTGTAAAGTAAACTCACTTTTTCCACTTCCATACAATCCAGTTATTATTGTAATTTGGGCCATTACTCTACCACCTCTACACCTATTATAGCACAAAAACTTTCAAAAAAAAACTTCGAAATATCTATTTTAAGTAAATTAAAAAAACGTGCATAATATTTGCACAGTTTCTAATATTATTTATAAAAATGATTTTTGGAAAACTCAAACCTGTCAATTTTTTCACTATCAATCCATTCCACATCCATTTGATTTCTAAACCATGTATACTGTTTTTTAGCATATCGTCTTGAATTCCTTTTTATCAACTCAACCACCTCTTCAAAAGTTTTATTTTTTGAGTAATAATCAGCAAATTCTTTATAACCTATTGCTTTCATAGACTGCATTGAAAAATCTGCACCAACCATTAAAAGATTTTCAATTTCAGATTGTAAACCTTCTTCAAGCATTAAATCAACGCGCTGGTTTATACGATTATATAACTTTTCTCTATCCATATTTATAGCATAAATAACAGTATCATATAAAATATCTCCAATAGGCTTAACATCTCCATTACTTTCTATGGCACGGATTAGTCTTATTCTATTATTTATATGAATATTCTTAGCTCTAATTGGATCTATTTCTTCTAACATTTTCATCAGCTCTTCATTTGTATACATTGAAAAGTCCTTTTGTTCTACTTCACAAAATTTATAATCATATAAAATAGTTTTTAAATAATATCCACTTCCTCCAACTATAATCGGAATTTTATTTCTACCATTAATTTCACTAATTTTTTCTCTAGCAAGTTTTTGATAATCTGCTACACTACATTCTTGATTAAAATCTAGAATTGAAAATAAGTGATGTGCAACACCTTCCATCTCTTCAGCTTTTATTTTTGCTGTACCAATATTTAACTGTTTATAAACTTGATATGCATCACCATTAATTATCTCACCATCAATAGCTTTTGCAAGCATAATACTAAATTTTGTTTTTCCAACTCCAGTTGGTCCAGCAACAACAATAACTTTTTCCATTCACACACCTCATCAAACAATTCTTTTAAATAATTTTTCTATTTCAGTTAAACTTAAACCTACAACAATTGGTCTTCCGTGGGGACAATGATATGGATTTCTACACTGAAATAACTTATCAATAATATATTCCATCTCTTGAATATCAAGCCTAGAATTTGCTTTTAAACTTTCCCTACAACTCATCAACTCAATTACATCATCCTTTATCTCAAGCAATTCAATTGATTCTGAATTTAAAATATTTTCAATAATCAAATCAATAACTTGCTCTTCACTACCTTTATCCACCCAAGATGGCACACCTCTAACAATGAAATCACTATTACCAAATTCTGAAATATCAATATTTAATTCACTTAGTTTATTTAAATTTTCTTTTATTATTAATGATTCATCAAGAGATTTAGAAATAACAATTGGTACTAATAAATCACTTATTGTATGATTAGTTTTAGAAAAATTATCCTGGTTCTTTTCATAATTTATTCTCTCAACTGCAGCATGTTGATCAATTAGTATAAGCTCATCTTCTGCTTGAGCAAGTATATAAGTTCCATTAAACTGTCCAATAGGTTCATATAATATAGATTTTTTTTCAGTACTTGTCTCTACTAAACCAAAAGAATCTTCCTTTGTGTCATTCACTTCTTTAATTACCATATCATTACTTAAACCAGATATTTGCTCATCTTCTTTTACTCTTTTATATTCAAACTCTTTTTCAAATTTATTAACTGCGTTACTTGCTTCTCTAGATAAATCAAATTGTTGAGGAAGTACTTTGGGCTCTACAGTTTTTGAATAATTTACTTTATGATTTGAATCTATCAAAAATTCTTTGATGCTTTTTGAAATAAGATCTATAACCTCTTCATTTTTAGAAAACTTTATTTCATACTTATTTGGATGAATATTTACATCAATTAATTCAGGTTCTATTTCGATATTTATAATGCAAAACGGATACCTATTACGAGGCATATAGTCCTTAAATTCATCTAGAATTGCTTTTATAATTAAGGGACAATTAACAACACGCTTATTTACAAAAACACTCATATAATTTTTATTTGAACGTTGAAAAGCTGGTTTTGCAATAAACATTTTCACTTTTACTTCTGAAGTTTCTGCATTCACTTCCTGCAAATTTTTCACAATCTCCATTGAATAAATATCACGAATAGCTCTCAAATAATCTCCACTACCACTAGTTTCAATAATAGCCTTCCCATCATTCATTAATTTAAATACAATATTTGGATTAGAAAGTGCGCATTTACTAATATACTCAATTATCTTAGCACTTTCACTATATAAATTTTTAATGTATTTTAAACGTGCAGGAGTATTATAAAACAATTTTGTAACCGTAACCGTAGTTCCTCTTCGGAAACTACTTGGTACACATTTTAGAATTTCTCCAGCCTCAATTTCAAGAAGAGTACTTTCATCTCCATTACAAGTTTCTAAAAACACATTACTAACTGCTGCAATAGAGCTAAGTGCCTCTCCTCTAAATCCTAGAGTTGCAATTTTAAATAACATTTCATCACTAGTAAGTTTACTACTTGCATGGCGACTACAACAAAGCAATGCATCTTCTTTATCCATACCCACTCCATCATCAACAACACTTATATAATCAACTCCACTATTTTTTAATGTTATATAAATTTTACTACTGCCTGCATCAATACTATTTTCTACCAACTCTTTTACTACACTTAAAGGTCTTTCTACTACTTCTCCTGCAGCAATTTTATTAGCCAAATTTTCACTCATAATTTTTATTTGTCCCATGATATCCTCCTATAAAAAAATAATTAGCAGCAGCTAATCATTCTTTACATTCTCATAATAACTTAATGCAATCTCATCAGAAAATGGAAAAACCGCTTCCTTGTATAAATCAACCACATGATCAATTGTATCTAAAACAACTCTTTCAACTTTTTTAGAATAGCCCATAGAATATTTATGACAATAAAACTCATTTATATCCATGATTTTGTATTTGCCATTTCTAAAAGTCTTCAAATCTAAATCATAGTCTATATACTTTATACAACCATTATCAAAAATACATGGACTACTAATATTAGTATAGTAATATACTCCATCTTTTCTAAGCATTGCAATGACGTTATACCACTTCTGATAAAAGAAGTATAATATCGCTGGTTCTTTAGTATACCAAACTCGTTTTGTGGCTTCTTCAACTCTTGTTTTTTCTGTACATACAACAATTTTTTCTTCATCAACTTCAATAACTCGTGCACTGTCCCAAACTCGATGGATGCTTCCATTATGCTTAAATGACATTATATTTACTGTATCATTTTTTTTAATACCCATATTAATCACATCCCCCTTAATTATATCATACATTTATATAAAATTGAAATTATTTTCATTAAACATAAGCTTAAAACAAGAAAAATCATCGTTAATAATTTACTATTAGATTTTATACTATTAATACAAACTGTATATAAATTAGTAATGAATTATTATATTATAATTGCTAATATTTCACTTACAATAGTTTCTTAATTTCTACAAATATATTTTAAAGTACTACCTTTATTATACTTCTTATTATTTATTTCAAAATTTAAACAAAATTACAATAAAAAGAAGTAGCTATAAAAGCTACCTCTAAGTTATTTTAGTATTCAAGAGATGCTAAACGTTGATAGTAGTTATAACGCTTCTTAGCCTCTTTCATATTACCTTCAAGAAGTTGTTCAACTTTTTCAGGATTAATTGTATTAAGTGCTGCATATCTATTTTCACTTAATAAATGATCTTTATAAGCATCCCAATTTGGTTCTTTTGAATCAAGAACTAAAGGATTTTTCCCTTCTTCTTCTAAAGCTGGATTATATCTAAATGTTAACCAATAACCTGCATCAACAGCATTTTTTTCCTGAGAAATAGAATTTCCAAGTCCACCTTTAATTTGATGTGCAATACATGGAGAGTATGCAATTACAATTGATGGTCCTTTATGTTCTTCTGCTTCTTTAATAGACTTCAAGAATTGATTTTGGTTATGTCCAAGAGCACATTGTGCAACATAAACATGTCCATAACTCATAGCAATAGCTGCTAAATCTTTCTTCTTTCCACCCTTACCAGCTGCAGTAAATGCTGCAATTGATCCAGTTGGAGATGACTTAGAACTTTGTCCACCAGTATTTGAATAAACCTCAGTATCTAATACAAGAATGTTAATATCTAAATTATTAGCTATAACATGGTCTAAACCACCATAACCAATATCATATGCCCATCCGTCTCCACCGAATGCCCATACTGATTTCTTAACAATCTGATCTTCATGTTCTAAAATAGCATTAGCCCAATCAGAACCATTTTCCTTAAGTAATTTAACAAGCTCAGGACGAACTTTAGCAGTAATTTCTGCATTACTTCTATTTTCCATCCATTCTTTCATTAAAGTTTGTAATTCACTACTTGCACTATCCATATTATCTGCCATGAATGTATGAATCTTATTTCTAAGAGTTTCACTAGCAACTGCCATACCAAATCCAAACTCTGCATTATCTTCAAATAACGAGTTTGCCCATGCTGGACCATGTCCCTCATGATTAGTTGTATATGGAGTAACCGGTGCACTACCACCATAGATAGAAGAACATCCAGTAGCATTAGCAATAATCATTCTATCTCCAAATAATTGAGTAACTGCCTTAACATATGGAGTTTCACCACAACCAGCACAAGCTCCTGAGAACTCAAATAGTGGTTTAGCAAATTGTGATCCTTTAACCGTATTTAAACCGTATACATCTGTTTTGATTGATACATTATTTGTATCAAATAAGTAAGCAGCATTTTCAACTTCATGCATTTCATCTGCAATTGGGGCCATTTCAAGTGCCTTAACACCTTTCTTACCTGGACAAACGTTAACACAAACCTTACATCCTGTACAGTCAAGTGTAGAAACTTGAATTCTGTATTGAAGACCAGCTGCATCTTTACCAATTGCATCAAGTGTAGCAAATTCTTGTGGTGCATTCTTCTTTTCTTCTTCAGTAAGTAGGAATGGACGAATTACTGCATGTGGACATACATACGCACACTGATTACATTGAATACAATTATCTTCAATCCAATTAGGTACAAAATCAGCAATACCACGCTTTTCATAAGCAGTAGTTCCTACTTCAAATGTTCCATCTTCATATCCTTCAAACGCACTTACTGGTAAATCATAACCCTTAATTGCATTTACAGGATCTACAATATTCTTAACAAAATCAGGACGATTAGCATCAACACTATCACTCTCATCTATTAAATTAGCCCATGATGGATCAATTTCAACTTCTACTAACTTAGAAGCTCCAGACTCAATTGCCTTAATGTTAAGTTCAACTATTCCACGACCTTTTCTTCCATATAATTTCTCAACATATTCCTTCATATACTTTTCTGCATCTGCATATGGCATAATTTGCTCATTTAACTTAAAGAATGCACTTTGCATAATTGTATTTGTTCTATTTCCAAGTCCGATTTCTAATGCTAAATTAACTGCATCAATAATATAGAACTTAGCTTTCTTTTGCGCCAATTGACGTTTAACCTTATTTGGCATAAACTCAACTATTTCTTCCGGACTCATAATTGTATTTAATAAGAATGTTCCACCATCTCTAAGTCCCTCAACCATATCATACTTATCTAAGTATGCATCACGAGAGCATGAAACAAAACTTGGTTTACTTACTAAATATGTACTTCTAATTGGATTAGCACCAAATCTTAAATGAGAGCGTGTAACCCCTCCTGATTTCTTAGAATCATATGCAAAATATGCTTGAGCATATAAATCAGTTTGCTCACCAATTATTTTAATAGTATTCTTATTAGCACCAATTGTACCATCACTACCTAAACCAAAGAATAAACATTCTGTAACATCTTTATCTGCAGCATCAAATGAATGATCCACATCTAAACTTAAATGGGTAACATCATCAATAATACCTACAGTAAATGGATGCTTCATTTCTCCAGCTAAATTATCATATACAGCTTTCATTTGTGCTGGAGTAGTATCTTTTGAACTAAGTCCATATCTACCACCAATAATTTCTGGCTTCTCTTCTTTACCATTATAAAGAGCAACTACATCTAAATATAATGGTTCTCCAAGCGCACCTGGTTCTTTAGTACGATCAAGCACTGCAATCTTCTTAACAGATTTTGGAAGTGCCTTAAAGAAATACTCTGAACTAAACGGACGGTATAAATGAACAGTTAATAAACCAATCTTGCGTCCTTCTCCTACTAATACATCAATTGTTTCTTTAATAGCCTCAGTAACAGACCCCATTGCTATAATAATATCTGTTGCTTCACTATCTCCATAGAATACAAATGGAGCATACTCTCTACCAGTAACTTTTGAAATTTCGCTCATATAATCAGCAACGATATTAGGCACTGCTTCATAAAACTTATTTGAAATTTCTCTTGTTTGGAAATAAATATCATCATTTTGTGCAGAACCTCTCATTACTGGATGTTCTGGATTTAATGCATTTTCACGATATCTTTTAACAGCATCCCAATCAAGTAAATTACGATAAACTTCATAATCCATAACTTCTACTTTTTGAATTTCATGAGAAGTTCTAAATCCATCAAAGAAATGTAGAAATGGTACACGACCCTTAATTGCACTTAAATGAGCAATTCCTCCTAAATCCATAGTCTCTTGAACAGACCCTGATGCAAGCATAGCATAACCTGTCATTCTTGCTGCATATACATCTTGATGATCCCCAAAGATAGATAATGCCTGTGCCGCAATACTACGAGCTGAAACGTGAATTACACTCGGTAACAATTCTCCTGCCATCTTATACATGTTTGGCACTTTTAAAAGTAGCCCTTGTGATGCAGTGTAAGTTGTTGTTAGAGCACCTGCTTGAAGTGACCCATGAACTGTACCAGCCGCTCCCGCTTCTGATTGCATTTCTACAACATTTACTACCGAACCAAATAAGTTTTTCATACCTTGTGAAGCCCAAACATCTACTTTTTCTGCCATTGGACTTGAAGGTGTGATAGGATAGATACCAGCAACTTCTGTAAATGCATAAGAAGTATGAGCTGCTGCTTCATTTCCATCCATTGATCTAAAAATTTTCTTCATTAATGTAGCCTCCTTTTATTTTTATCTGCTACTAAATTATAACATATTTTATACAAAAAAACACCTAAAAAATGTAAAAGCATAAATAAATTTTCACTATTAATTATTTTAATTTTTACTGTTTTAAATAAATATACTCCTCTAAACTAACCTGCAGATTATATAACTCAACACTAACATCACCTACATATCTAAAGTGCCCTTCCTCTTCATAACCACACACATTGAAATACTCATTTTTATATCTTAAAACAAATCCATGTCTACTCGCAATCTCTTCAACAAGATTATTGTAATTATAATCATACTGGATATTAATAGCTAACCCAGTGGCATGTTCATCAAATAAATCTCTTTTCTCAAAACTTTCAATTACCTCATATGAAATATTAACATCACTAATTTCTTCAAGAAAAGCTTTAAAATTATTGCACATCTCTATACTAAATACATAATAACCCATACAATAGTTCAAATTGGCATTAAAATCACCTAACATATTATATTTATTGATAACTACTAATTCATCCACCTTATTTTTTATACTATAATCTGTATATTCTTTTAAATCATGATTTAGATTAACATTTAAAATCACTTTTTCTCCTTCATAATTTAGATATCTTTCTAAATTACTATCAATAAATTTCTCATTTGCTACAAACTCTAATATTCTCTCAAAATTATTTTCACTAACAAGTAAATAATCAAAGTCATATTATAGCAATTTTAAAATTTCTGATTTAGTGTAAAACTTCGCAAAAAAATTCACTCTTAAAATATCTACACTACAATCACTAATTTCTTTATATATTTCAAGATTATTAACTATAAAATTATCATTATGAGCATAGCAATCTATATATTCATAGTACTTATCAACTATAATTTTATTAGACGTAATGCTACTATATGACTTACCACTATAGCTGTAAATGTTACTCTTCATCACATAATCATAACTAGGATTGTATAAATTGGTAATTACTACACCAATGCATAATGAAACAACAAAAAATGGAATATAAACTTTCATATAATCACCTCTAGTCTATATTCCATATTAATTAATTTAATCATTTATTTACTAAATCTGTTATTACCTCTCTTGGCTTACTTCCATTTTGAGGTCCAATTATCCCATTCATTTCTAAATCATCTATTAAACGTGAAGCACGATTATAACCGATTCTAAATCTCCTTTGTAAAAGTGAAGTTGAAGCACTTCCATTTTCCAAAACAAATTCAAGAACTTCATCATACATATCATCTTCACTCTCAGTTTTCTCTGGAGCTTTATCAACATTTAACAAATTTTCATCAAACTGTGCTTGTTGTTGCTTAGAACAATAATAAACAACATTCTCAACTTCCTCATCGCTTAAGAATGCTCCTTGAATTCTAATAGGGTGATTACTTCCCATTGGTACAAAAAGCATATCTCCTTTTCCAAGTAATTTTTCAGCACCTGTACTATCTAATATCGTACGTGAATCGATACTGCTACTTACACCAAATGCAATTCTTGATGGAATATTTGACTTAATAACTCCTGTAATAATATCTGTAGATGGTCGTTGAGTAGCTACTATTAAATGAATACCTGCTGCTCTAGCCATTTGTGTAATACGCATAATAGCATCTTCGACTTCCTTACTTGCAACCAGCATTAAATCTGCTAATTCATCTACGATTACAACTATATAGGGTATTTTAGAAGCAATTAAATTCTTTGCTTCCATTTTTTCATTGTATGACTCAAAATTCTTACATCCAATTTCACTAAAAATATCATATCTTCTCTCCATTTCAGCAACAATTTTTTGTAATGCCATTGCTGCTTTTCTTGGATCTGTTACTACTGGAGCAAGTAGATGAGGTAATCCATTATAACCACTTAATTCTACTTTTTTAGGATCAATCATTAACATTTTTACTTCTTCTGGCTTCGCACGCATAGCGAGTGAAATAATTATTGAATTAATACATACACTCTTCCCACTACCTGTTGCTCCAGCCACTAATAAATGTGGCATCTTATTTAATGCGGTGTAGATTGGTTTACCCATTATATCTTTTCCTAGTGCAAAAATAGTTTTATTAGTTTCACTTGCAGGAATAGTTTGTAATATTTCCTTAAGTGTTACCAAACTTGCACTAGTATTTGGTATTTCTATACCAACTGTGCTTTTTTGCGGAATAGGAGCTTGTATTCTTACATCTTTAGCAGCAAGTGATAAAGCTAATTCACCACTAAGTCCTCTAACTTTAGAAAGCTTTGTTCCAACCTGTATCTCTATCTCATATTGAGTAACTGTAGGTCCAACATTAATTGCAACAACCTCTGACTTCACACCAAACTCATTAAGAGTCTTAACAAGAGTATCTGCTTTTTCTTGTAATTGCGACTTTGTCATTCCATTGTTTTTACCATTACTACTAGCTAGTAGAGAAGTAGGAGGTAGATTATACTTTCCATTACTAACCGGCTCATTTTCTACCTTTATTGCATCAGGTTTGATAACTTTTGGTTTTTCAATAAACTCTTTAGGATCATCAAACTCCTCTTTTTCATCAAAATTATAAATTTTCATTTTTTTATTTGTATTATCTACATCTTTATTAACAACTTTAGATTGCTTTACTTTCTTTTCTTTAATTGGTTTTGGCTTCTTCTCTTTCTTTGGTTTATCAACCTTATCCCTTTTAAAATATCCAAATATAGACTTTTGAAAAAATAAAACAAACGCAACTATTGAAGTAGTAACAAATATAATAATTGTACCGACTATATTAAACAAACTAATAAAAATTGTAGAAAGTGTATAACCAGCTATCCCTCCAGAAAAATCTGCTAACTCGCCTTCTTTTGTGTATGAAGAAATACTTGAAAATAAGCTATCTGTATATTCAAGAAATACAGGGCTATTTGTTGACTGATAAATAGAGGCAAAAACTAGTACACTTAAAAACGCTAACAAAAGCCCAAATTTTTGACTAGTACTTATAATAGCAACTTTTCTTCCAATAATTGTCATAATGGCATAAATGAACATAAAAACATATATAGGAAAAACAGTATAACCAATAAAGAATATAAAAACAGAACTAATTAGTCTACTAAACATTCCTATACCAAAAAATAAAAGTACTGAAAAAGTAAGACAACATAACCCTATTATCTCTGCTTTTACAACTGAATTCATTTTTGTATTTTTCTTACTCTTTTTTGCCATAATCTATCCCCTAAAGTGCTTGAATCATTGTAATTATCATTGGTCTTCTACCTTTTTCTTCATAGATATAACTAGATAATTTTTCACGTATAGCTTTTTGTACTTCATTATAACTAGCAGAAGCATCTAGTGCATTACTAATTACTCTCCTACTTTCATTCTTTAACTCTTCAATATATTCTTTATTCTCTTGAATATGGATAAAACCTCTTGTTACAATTTCAGGCCCAGCAATAATTTTTTTAGCATTAAAATTTAATGCACAACTTACAATAATTATTCCATTTTCCTTCAATAATTCTCTATCTTTTAATACAACTTCACCTTCACTAATAGTATTTCCATCAACTAAAACATCTCCGACTTTAATATTTTTTTCAAGACTAGCTTTACCATTTTCAAATTCAACTACATCACCATTATTTAACATTAAAATATTTTCATCATTATATCTCTTAGAAATTGCCGCATTCTTAACTGCTATTTGATGACGATACTCGCCCTTAATTGGCATAAGATATTTTGGATTTAAAAGTTCCAACATCAGCAAAACATCTTCTTTAGATGCATGGCTTCCTCTAACTTGTTTTCTATTAATTACTTGAACGCTGGCACCACTACGATATATTTCATTAGTTATAGCAGTCGCTTCAATTTCAGTATTTGGAACAGGAGTAGCAGCTATTAAAACACTATCCTCACTTGTTAAACTTAAATACTTATCTCTACCACTAACAATTCTATTCATTCCACTGAATGGACGATCTCTTTCACCAGATACAATAATTGTCATTTCACCATCAAACTTATCAGCATTAAAAATTGAAATTAAATCCTTTTTATCAAAATCAAAAATCCCATTATCAATTCCAGTATGCACAATATCAGTTAACCTCTTACCATAAATAACTACTTTCCTACCTACACTTCTTGACTCGTTTAAAACTTCTTGTATACGATAGAAATTTGAACTATATAGCATTATAAATGATCTTCTTCCTGAACTTTCAAAGAAATCCGAAAGAATGTCACTTATCCTATGTTCAGGTGAAGTGTGACCTACTTTTGATGCCTGTAATGATTCGCTTAGCAGACATAAAACCCCTTGCTTACCAAGATACGCAAGTTTTCCAATATCCGTAGAATATATTTCTGTAGCACTATGATCAAAAATATAATCAGAAGCATAAAAAATTATTCCTTGCTTTGTATTTACAGCATACCCAAAATTATCTGGTGCTGAATGAGTTAGTGGTACAGCAAACACACTAAAATTACCAAATGAAACATTAGCAAAACGATCAATAACATTCAAATTTTCACTTTTTAGATTCGACTCTTCAAGAATGTAATTTACCATCATCATAGTCGTAGATGAACCATATATAGGAACATCAGGAAAAATTCTCACAAAATCATTAATCGCCCCTACATTATCCATATGCCCATGAGAAAGAAAGATTGCTTTGATTCTATTTTGATTTTCTCTTAAAAAAGTAAAGTCGGGAACCACTGTATCTATACCATACATTGTTTCATCAGGATATTTAAACCCTACATCAAAAACTATAATATCTCCTACAACATCTATACAGTACATATTCTTACCGTTTTCTCCAAGCCCTCCTAATGCAAATATTTTTATTTTACTCATATAAATTCCTCCAGTCATTTTTACATCAACTTATTATAACATATTTCTAACATTTTTTCAGCACTTGAAATAAAATGATACTAAAAATACACCAAATTGGTGTAAAACAAAAGGTGTATTTTTATATAAATTATTATTTATCAAAGATTACATTATGCTCATCTAAATACATACCTACTAGCTCATCTGCTATATCAATAATCCCATATTCATCTATATTCTCATCATACTTTTCTTCTGAATCAAAATTAAATCCTTCATATGTTAATAAATCATATGTACCATTTTCTATATTGTACTCCCCAGACACAGTGATTTCTGAGTCATCATTACTTACATTAAAATATACTGAAATCATATCGTAACCATAATATGCATCATACTCTACCATTCCAAATGTAAAATCATCTCCATTATATTCTGAATACGATGTAGTTGACGTACACCCTTCAACTTCAGTATCCCCTTCTAAAGATATAATAAATTCATGAGTAATATCTCCATCAATTCTTGTAAAGTACATAGTATTTAAATAAGTATCCATTATATAATTATTATATTCAAAATAATCTTCTAAAGCATCTCCAAACTCTCTAGTGTCTTCAACTTCAAAACCTTCATAAGTATAATCTCCACTCTCAAGTACACAAGACTCTAATTCTTGTAAATAGTCATCAATATCTAAAATGCCATTATTTTCATTATCTTCATCATCTTCATCATCTGGATATATTTCCTCTAAAGTATTATCTGTAAAATTAATATTAATACTTGCAACAACAGCACCAATCATTCCAAAAATCATACTTAATACAATTAACACCAAAACTAAAATATTACTCCATGTTTTAAAGAATGATTTCTCTGATTTAACATATTCCCCAGTTTTACCATTTTTAAATTTACCTGCCATAATCATAATTAAATCAACAAGTTTCCAGATTGGCACAGCTAGAGCAACTATAAATAACACGAAAAATGTTATAATTAGTAATATACTTCCATCACCAATACTATTTGCAGCAACAATAAGAAAAATCGCTAAAGGAAGTGAAGTGACTAACGTTAAAACTAACATAAGTACTCCCGAAATCACTTTACCATTTATTAGTCTATGAATTCCTAATTGTCCAAAAAAGAAAGCCATTAAAACTGTCAAATGATAATTTGAATTATTTTTATTATCACTTTCATAACTACTAGAACTAAAATCAAATGATTCAAAGCTACTACTTGCATCCATAATTGTAGTTTTTTCTTCACTTATAGCTTCTTCTTCACTTATAGTTTCTTCTTCTTCATTCATAGTTTCAGAATCACTTTCAGGTGATGTGTTCGATGTTACAGATTCAACATCATTTTTAAATGTCGTTATATCATCTGTATTTATAGTATCATCACTAATATTTTCTTCTTGCTTTTTTTTAATTTCTTCCATAAAACAACCTCCATATACACTTTCATTATAACATAATTTTGAAATGTGTTGTTTAAAAAAATACTAATTATTTGAAAATTAGTATTTTTTATAAATTATATATTACTATTTACAATAGTAAGGTATTTTTCTTTTAGTTCATTAGCCTCTTTAACCATAACATCACATTTAATGTTATAATCAGAAACTAAGCTCTCATCACTTAACCCAGGAAGGTTAATCTTTACATTTAAAACTGCTCCTTCAACCCCAGCATTAAGAAGTAAGGCTGCAACACCTACATCAGTAATAGCATTTTTGTTTCCAAACTCAATAATTGTTTCTAAACTTTTAAGTACCTCTAAGCTTTCTGTTGCTATTTCATATGGAACTTTAATAATTACCTTTGTTGCTTCTTCCATTTGAGCTTTTCTATATGCTTTTTCTTCATCTGTTTCTTTTGGAAGCTTCATTGCATCCATAAATACGCCAAAGGATTTTGTATCTTCATCAACTAAAATCTCCAAACGATCTTGGTGAACTTTAATTTTATCAAACATTTCTTCAAATTTCTTTTTATCAGCATCAGAATTTGCTTCAAATTTCTTTTTACCAAATGATAAATGTCCAACCATTCTAGCAAGTGCACAACCAATTGTTGAAGCTACGCTACTTACACTTCCTCCTCCAGGAGCTGGTGAATCACTGTCTACTTCTTTAATAAAGTTTTTTACTGTTAAATCTACTAAATTACTCACAACTGCAACCTCCACAACTACTTGCTCTTTCTTTATAAATTTCTCCATTTGCCACAACGAGATTTCCATTTTTAAATACATGTCTCACATGGCTTTTTCCAAAATTATAGAATAAGAAATTTAAATTATCTGTATTATATATTACAAAATCAGCATTTTTACCAACTTCTATACTACCAACACTATCTTCAAGACCGACTGCCTTAGCAGCATTAATTGTAGTAGCACAAAGCACTTCCTCAGGAAGAAGACCTACTTTACTAGCAGCAAGATACATGACTAAAGGTAAGTTTTCACTTGGACAACTACCTGGATTAAAATCTGTTGAAACCGCAACATAACACCCAGCATCTATCATATCTCTACCTTTAGCAAAATCTTTATTTAAGTTAAATGAAGTTCCAACTAATAAATTTGCTACAATATCACTATTTGCCATAGCTTTTATCCCTTCAGGACCAGTAGCCATTAAATGATCAGCACTTACACAACCAATTTCAGTTGCAAGTTTTGCTCCACCTAAATCAACAATCTCATCAGCATGAATTTTTGTTTTAAATCCTTTACTAATAGCATAAGTTAAAATATCTCGAGAATCATCAGGGTTAAACACCGCATCCTCACAGAAAATATCAACAAATGTAGCTAAATCTTTTCCTTCAATATAATCAATCATTTCTTTTACTTGTTTAATATATCCTTGCTTATCTTCCTTAAACTCTTTAGGGATTGCATGAGCTCCTAAGAATGTTGAAACTACTGTAGAAGGATGAAGATCATTTAATCTCTTCGCAACTTCTAATTGTTTTAATTCAGTTTCTAAGTTAAGTCCATATCCACTTTTTGCTTCAACTGTTGTTACTCCATTTTTAAGCATTGTATTTAAGCTTTCGTACCCTTTTTGAAGTAATTCATCAGCACTAGCAGCCCTTGTTGCTTGAACTGTACTTAAAATTCCTCCACCAGCTTTTAAAATATCGAGATATGGAACACCTTCAAGTTTCATCTTCAACTCGTGCTCACGACTTCCACCGTGAACTAAATGAGTATGAGCATCAACCAAACCTGGTGTAATAAGTGAATTTTGAGCATCTAAAAGTAAAGTTTCTTCTCCAACAATACTTTGATCATAATCATCACTACCTACATGACTAAATTTCCCATCAGTAACGGCAAACCAACCTTTTTCTATTGAATTTATATTCTTCATTTCACTACCACGACGAGGACCATTCGCCATCGTAATTAGATTTGAAGTATTATATACTATTAAATCAACCATTAAATTAAATTATTCTCCAATACCATATCCATATTGAATCCTTCCACTTTTAAATAGTAGCTTGCACAATCAGTCAACGCTTCCATTGGAAGTGAGCCAATAATTTCACTACCAATAACATTTACACCATATCTTTCAGCTTCAAATTTAACAGTTTCAAAAACTCTATAAATACTTGTTTTTCTATAATCTAAAATGTTCATTGAAACTTGAACAATTCCACGTTCAGTAAGTTCCATTGGTCCAGCTTGAACAAAACGATATCCACCACTACTAAATCTAATTGCCTTTGCAATATTTGCAGCAACATCAACATCAGCAGTATCTAAATTAATATTAAAAGCAATTAGAGGAACTCTTGCCCCAACAGCAGTACATCCAGCAGTAGGATGTTTTTTTGCATTTCCATAATCAGGAGCCCAGTTAGCATCCTTAATTTTTTCATCAAAACCTTCAAATTCACCTTTTCTAATTGTAGGTAATTTTACACGGTCATCTTTTTTTGCTGCTTCTGCATACATATAAATAGGTAAATCATATTTTTGTGCAAGTTCGCTACCTAATTCATTTGCCACTTCAACACATTCTTCCATTGTAATATTTTTTAATGGAATAAATGGAATAACATCTAATGCTCCCATTCTTTTATGCTCACCACTATGCTTATTTAAGTCAATTAACTCTGTAGTTTTTCCAACTAAATCAACAAGTGCTTCTTTAATTGCATCGATATCTCCAAGCAGTGTAACAACTGTTCTATTGTGATCTGGATCTGGTAAATAACTTACTAATTTAAATCCATCACGATCTTTTAATACACTTACAATTTTTTCTACCTTGTCTAAATCTCTTCCTTCTGAAAAATTTGGTACACACTGTACAATTCTATTCATAATTACCTCCTAAAATAATCCATCGATTTTTCCATCGTCAGAAATTGTCATTTTATTTGCTGCAGGCACTTTTGGAAGCCCTGGCATTCTCATTACACTACCAAGGATCGCAACAACAAAACCTGCACCAGTATTTACAATAAAGTCTCTTACTGTTACATCAAAGTCAACTGGTCTACCAATTTTTTTAGCATCATCACTAAATGAATATTGAGTCTTTGCAACGCAAATTGGGAAGTTTCCATATCCACCTTCTTCAATTTTTGCAAGTGATTTCTTAGCTTCATCAGTTAAAATCACACCATTTGCTCCATAAATTTCCTTAGCAATCACATTCATCTTTTCTTCTAAGCTTAAATCAAGATCATATAAGAACTTGAAATTATTTTCACTTTCACAAACTTCAACTACAGCTTTTGCAAGTTCCTCTGCTCCAGCTCCACCTTTTGCATGAACTTCAGTAAGTACTGCTTTAACACCAAGTTCTGCACATTTTTTTGTTAAAAGTTCAAATTCAGCAGCAGTATCAGTTGGGAATGCATTGATTGCCACAACTGGTGTAAGCCCAAATTTCTTAATATTTTCAATATGCTTTTCTAAGTTACAGAATCCATTTTCCAAAGCAGTTAAATTTTCACTAGCTAAATCAGCCTTATCAACACCGCCATGCATCTTAAGTGCACGAACAGTTGCAACTACAACTACAGCACTAGGTGTAAGATTTCCATATCTACATTTAATATCAAAAAACTTTTCAGCACCAAGGTCTGCACCAAATCCAGCCTCCGTTACAGTATAGTCACTTAATTTTAAAGCAGTCTCAGTTGCAATAATTGAATTACAACCATGAGCAATATTTGCAAACGGACCACCATGAATAATAACTGGTGTATGTTCTAGAGTTTGTACTAAATTTGGCTTCATAGCATCTTTTAATAATAGACAAACTGCATCAGTAGCATGAATGTCATTTACAGTAATTTTTGCTCCAGAATTCGAATAAGCGATGATAATTCTTCCAACACGCTCTTTTAAATCAGCAATGTCATTTGCAAGACATAAAATTGCCATAATTTCACTTGCAACAGTAATGTCAAAACCATCTTTTCTAGTCATGCCATCATATTTACCATCAATTCCAACTACCACTCTTCTAAGTGCACGATCATTTAAATCAACACATCTTTTCCAAGTAATATTTTCAAGATCAACATCTAATTCATTCCCTTGAAAAATATGGTTATCAAGCATAGTAGCAATCAAATTATTTGCTGATGTAATTGCATGAAAATCTCCTGTAAAATGAATATTGATATCTTCCATAGGAACAACCTGTGCATTACCACCACCAGCAGCCCCTCCTTTAATTCCAAAAATTGGTCCAAGACTAGGTTCGCGTAGTGCACTAATAGCCTTCTTTCCAATCTTATTAAGCCCCATTGAAAGTCCAATGTTTACTGTAGTCTTACCCTCTCCAGCAGGAGTTGGATTAATTGCAGTAACAAGAATCAATTTCCCTTTTTTATCTGCATTAATCTTAGAAATATCAATCTTAGCTTTATGCTTACCATATAATTCTAAACTATCTTCATCTAAACCTAATTTTTCACCAATTTTTAAAATGTGCTCCATTTCACAACTTTGTGCTATTTCAATATCTGATTTCATTTATTACTTTCCTCCTTTAATATAATGTTTATTAACAAGATCACTAACTAAGTTAGCATCACTAACAACTGGAACTGTAATATGAGAATTCATCTCACCTAGACCATTATACTCTTCAACTGTTGGAATAGAATTTTCATTACAAGCCCAAGCTCTTCTACCTACTCCCATCATTACATCAAATGGCATAGCAGCACGAAGAATCTCATCAACTTTCTCACTACCATCAAGTAGCATCCCAAATCCACCATTGATAGATTTACCAATACCTACTCCTCCACCATTATGAAGAGCAACTAAACTCATTCCACGAGCAGCATTTCCAGCATAAACATGCGTAGCCATTTCTGCCATAATATTTGAACCATCTTTAATATTTGATGTTTCTCTAAATGGAGAGTCTGTTCCACCTGTATCATGATGATCTCTACCAAGCATAATTGGCCCAACTTCACCATTTCTAACCATTTCATTAAACTTTAAAGCAATCTTTAATCTTCCAAGTGCATCTTGATATAAAATTCTCGCTTTAGTTCCTACTACTAGTTTATTATTTTTTGCTTCCTTAATCCAAATGTAATTATCGCGATCTTGGAATCTTCTATCTGGATTAATGCAACTCATTGCTGCAGCATCAGTAGCATCTAAATCTGAATCTTTTCCGCTTAAACATACCCATCTAAATGGACCATATCCATAATCAAATAAAAGCGGTCCTAAAATATCTTCAACATAGCTTGGCCAAATAAACCCATCTAAATCATTTTTACCATTTTTACAAATTTCTATAACACCTGCATCATAAATAGCCTTCATAAAACTATTTCCATAATCGAAGAAATATGTACCTTTTGCAGTAAGTTTTTTTATAATTTCATAATGACGAATAAGTCCTTCATTAGTCTTTTTAATAAAATCAGCTTTATTAGTTGCAAGTAAACTTGTACGCTCTTCAAAGCTCATTCCTGCAGGGCAATATCCCCCATCATATACATTATGACACGAAGTTTGATCACTTAGTAATGGGATATATATATCATTTTCATCAGCATATTCAAGAATATCTACAATATTCCCATGATAAGCAATTGAAATTCTAGTTTTAGAATCCATACATTCTTTAGCTTTATCAAAACAATCTTTAACGTCTTTACCAACATATGTAATCCATCCCTGAGAATGTCTAGTTTCAATACGAGAATAATCAACTTCAGCTATGATACTTACACCACCAGCAACCTCACATGCACGCCCTTGAGCTCCACTCATTCCACCAAGTCCGCTTGAAACAAAAAGCACTCCAGCTAAATCTTCATCTGCAGCCACACCGCAATGAGCTCTAGCTGCATTTAAAACTGTTGAATATGTACCATGTACAATTCCTTGAGGACCAATATACATCCACCCTCCTGCAGTCATCTGACCATAATTTGCAACTCCTAGTGCACTAGCACGATTAAAGTTATCTAAGTCATCATAAAGACCTGTCATTAAACCATTTGTAATCATTACACGAGGGTTCATCTCATGTGACTTATATAAACCTAGAGGATGCCCTGACATAATTACTAATGTTTGATTTACATTCATTTCTTTTAAATACTCTTTAATTAAATGATATTGTAACCAGTTTTGAAATACTTGTCCTGTTTCACCATATGTAACTAGTTCATATGGATAAAGTGCAATATCAAAACATAAGTTATTGTCAATCATTACTTGAAAAGCTTTAGCCTCTAAAGTATTTCCTTCATACTCATTAATACTCTTAGCACTCATATCACCAATTGGTCTAAATCTATAAGCATAAATTCTACCATGAGTAAGTAATTCATCTAAAAATTCTGGTGCAAGTACTTCATGCCATTTTTCAGGTACATAACGTAATGCATTTTTTAGTGCAAGCTCTGTTTCTTCTTTAGTTAGTGTAAATTCACGCTTAGGTGCTCTTCTTATCCCTTCTTCAAATTTAGGATATTCTGGCAAATCTTTAAAAATTGCCTCAATTGTAAAAATTTTGTTCATAAAATTCCTCCTTAAAACATCTAATCTAATTATAAATCTTTTAATAATGGAAATGTTTTATATATAGAAAAAGAATGAATAAAATACATTTGTGAAAATTACACAATCTTTTTATGAATTATAATAATCTAATTTCAAAAACAATCATACTTGACTAAATATGATTAAAATGAAATACTGAGATGTTTTAAACTTGTTACATAATTTTATTTCAATAAAAATTTAAATATCTTACTTCAAAGTTTTATCTTTTACAGCTTCAATTCCCACAATCAACATAAGTAACAAATGCTAAATATAAATTAACATTAAATGAAATTAGTACTCTTGTTGAACTTAATATTAATACTACTCGAGGTCTTGTTAATACTTTGGTTTCCTTAGACTTGATTACTTACAATTCAAATAATACATATTCACTGGGATACTATTATTTCTCAAAAATAAAATTAACCAAAAAGAAACTAGCTGAGCTGACAGAAAAATAGCAAGTATCTAGTAGAATTAATGTCATCTCTTCAAACAATGTACTAACATTAAATGTTGTAAATTCTAAAAATGCCCATTATTTATTACTAAGTAAAGAAGATATACCACTCCTGTCACATGCAACTGCTTCTGAAATCAACAGTATAGCAGTTACAATTTTTAATAAAGACAAAGTACTTTTTAAAATAATTTCTCTTACAGCCTTAACTCCAGTCATTTTAGATATAATGATAATGCTACCTATGAATTTATGGACTTATCCAAGTAATGAAATTTTCATATTATACAACTAATATAGCAAACAAATAAATTAAAAAGGAGTAGGGTCACATTCATAGACCTCCTCCTTTACTTTATATTAATAACCTCGCATCTTTAAACCATTAATAAGCTCCACATAAAACTCACGAACATCAAAACCTTTAATATTTTCACGATTTAAATCAATCATATCTCCATGAGAAATTCCTCTTTTTCCGTGTGGATCAAGTAAAATAAATCTAGAACCCCACTTTGCAGATTCAACTGAAACAAGCCCATCATTTTTACCATCAAAGTACTTTACAAAACTATAACTTAAATTGAGTGGAAACTTACCACTCACAGCACTATTACAATACGACATAACACTCTCATATAGTATTCCTTCAGCATTTAAAACTTTTTTATTTCTATCTTCACATACAGATTTAGACAAATCTGTAGCTGCAGCAATGAAATCAGGTGACTTATCCCCAAATTTCTTTAATGCCGTATTATATGCCACAGCCAACATATTCATAGACTTTTTTGAAATCTTGTTTAATAAAAATTCAGAAAAGATACATCCATAATGAGGAGTATTAATAGTTGTAAGTGATGCAACGTATGGAGCAGCACCAAAATTAGAAATAGCAGTACGGCTATCTAAGCCACCTTTAGAGTGAGCTATAATATTAACTTTCTCGCAACCAGTTTCATTCGTAATTTCTTTAATTCTATTTGAAAGCTGCAGACCACATTCTTCAACTGATGCTGCGGATTCTTGATTACCATAATAAATTGTTGCCCCGTTTCTTATCAACTCTTGAGGGATTCTTCCCCAATAATTTAGATATCGAAAATCTCGAAAAAATACTCCATGTACCATTACAATAGGATATTTTGTTTTACATATTTCATTTTCAACTCTTACTTGATTTAATTCAAGTTTTTGTGTTTCAAGCTCTACTTCATTTTCACAAGTTTTAATTATACTTCCCAAGTAATAAATATTAAATCCTAAGATCCATCCAAGTATTATACCTAATATTCGTTTATTAATACCTAATTGCACTGATGTTAAATAAACTCTAATTATTCCATTCCAAAAAATAATTACATTACCAATAATCGCAAACCCTACTCCACTAGCAAATGTATAATAACTAATGGAAATATCGAAAAATACTATGCAAAATACAATAAATATATGAATAAGAATTGTTACAAATAAGCTTAATAAAAAAGTTCTTAGCAAGCTACATCCACTAGACAAGACATAAATTCCTATTGAGTCAACATTCTTCTTTATAGGTATAATATTTAGTAGTATAAACATTAAAAATAATAGTAAATTTAATATAAGGAAAATAATATTATTTACCATAAAAACTTCATTTAAAAATATACTAATTGATAAAATATTTATGGCCATAATAATTATAACACGTTTAAACACCCATTTTCACCTCATAATCTGTCCCTATTATACATTTTTATATAAGAATTTACAATATAAAAAAGCATAGAAAATATATTTAAATACTTTCTACACTTCTAATTCAAATATTATTTTTCCCAATCTAGAATAATTTTACCACTATTTCCACTAGCCATAATCTCAAATGCTTCTTCAAAGTCATCTACACTAAATCTATGTGTAACAACTGGTTCTACATCTAAACCTGACTGTAGTAGTGCACTCATCTTAAACCAAGTGCGATACATTTCTCTACCGTAAATCCCTTTTAAGAATAATCCCTTAAATACAACTTTATTCCAATCAATAGAAGCATTCCCTGGTAAAATTGCAAGAAGAGCAATTTTTCCACCATTAGCCATATTGTCAAGCATTTGGTTAAATGCTATAGGTGCTCCACTCATTTCAAGACCTACTCCAAACCCGTACTCAATTCCAAGTTCTTTACGAACTTCTTCAAGTGTAGTTTTAGTAGGATCAATTGCATTTTCAATTCCCATCTTCTTAGCAAGATCTAATCTATAATCATTTAAATCTGTAATTACAACATTTCTAGCCCCAGCTTTTTTCGCAACGGCTGCTGCCATGATTCCAATTGGTCCTGCGCCTGTAACAAGTACATCTTCTCCTACTAAATCATATGATAATGCAGTGTGTACTGCGTTTCCTAGTGGATCAAAAATTGAAAATAACTCTTCTGGAATTGATGGATCACAATGCCAAACATTAACCGCAGGAATAACTAAGTACTCAGCAAATGCACCATCACGATTAACACCAACACCATATGTATTAGGACATAAATGCTGTTGCTCACTTAGACAATGATAACACTTACCACATACGATATGCCCTTCCCCTGAAACGATATCACCTTTCTTAACATTATCAACATTTTTCCCAAAATCAACAACTTCTCCAACATATTCATGACCGATAACCATTGGAGTTTTAATAGTATTTTGTGACCACTCATCCCAATTATAAATATGAATATCTGTTCCACAAATTGACGTTTTTTTAATTTTAATTAAAACTTCATTATCTCCAAATTCTGGCATTGGAACATCTTCCATCCAAATCCCTTTTTCTGGATACTTTTTTACTAATGCTTTCATCTTCACTTCTCCTTTAACATTAAAATCTTTCAATAATATTGTAACATTTAATACCTTTAATGTCACTAAAATAACCTTAAAAATAAAAAAAGCAATAGTAACCTATTACTTCTTTAAAATTTTTATATCATCTACTCATTAAATGTAAACATAACAACCTACAGTATATTTATAAAATAATAAGCTTACTGTTTAGTTTTCAAAATTCAATATTTTTTCAATATTTTTTAGTACAGCTTCTTTTCCAAAAAGCCATACTGTCTCAGCTAAATCAGGGCCATGCATTAAATGTGTAGCACATATTCTAATTGGCATAAACAACATCTTACCCTTTACTTCTGCAAGATCTTTAGTATTGTTAATTGCTTCTTTAATATTTTCAACATTCCAATCACTCATTGCTTCTAGTTGTGATTTAAATACTTTCACTGTATTATAGACTCCTGATTCATTCATAAATGCTTTTGATTCCTCAGTTAGAACTGGAGGTTGAATAAAGTCTACAATTAACTCTTTAATTTGTGCACCATATGCCAATTGTTTTTTATACAAATTTAAAAGCACCTTTTTTTGATCTTCACCAAATTCATTCAAATCTTCTTCTACAAAGCTATGAACAAAATTGTAATATTCTTCATCACTCATCTCATTAATATATTTACTGTTAATCCATTTTAGTTTCTCAACATCAAATACTGAAGGAGCTTTGCTAATACGTTCAATGCTAAACTTTTTAGTTAATTCTTCT
>JBKEBI010000010.1:0-10002 GCA_047973085.1 Bacilli bacterium
ATGTATGAAAGTATAGATTTAGAAGAATATGAGAAGGCAATTGAAGAATTGGAAGAAATAGAAGAGTTGCGAGAAAAAGTATATGCGAATGTGGAAAAAGAAATAGCAGAGGTGGAGTAATCTTATTGCACTAGTAAGTATAGTAATATCTATACTTATTACAGGTATGGTTCATTCAACTATACCCGGCTATGTTATAGGTGTTTTAACCCAGAACTTTTACTATGATATTTCAAACTCTAATACCAATAATTTGAGTAATTGTATAAATGATGTAGATTTTTATGCACCAAAAAGTGAGAATGCTTTTTTGGAAGAAATAGATGGCTATGTAGAAGCTAACAATTATAATTTGAGTAGTAACGAAAACGAAATTTTAGCTAGGAAGAACATTGATGTAAATGGAAAAGAATATTATGTTGATTTAATGTTTACCTCAAGTCAAGGTGGACCACTATTTTATGTTTGCAATATGACTATTAGAAATGTAGATAACACAATTTATATTTCAAACTATATTGAAAATACATTGATTATAACATATGATGATTTGGTTAGAGGAGAGGTTGATCTTAAAACAAACAATATTTATTTATATACTGAGAAGTGTATAAAAGACTGTGAAAACTTGACTTGTCATGGTGATGAGTGTGATGAATTTATTGAGAAGAAAGATTATGACATAGAAAAAGATGAATATGAAATAATGAATTTAATATACAATCTACGTGATATATATATAGATGAGTTAAATTTATTAAAGAAGCAATTGGGTTAAGTGGTGAATGTAATTTCTGTAACAGAATAGGTGATTTCTTAGAAAACAATCCTAAGTGTGAAAAAAGTTCAATTATATAGTGTGCTTGAGGATTATGATAATATAGAGAGTTGGCATAAATCAACTTGATGTTTTTAGTTATAAGAAATTGGATATTGCTCTATATAATATTGTTGTGAAGGATTGTAACTTTATTAATAAAAAGGTTTATAAGTGAGGATACAGTGGAAGTATTGGAAATAAGTTAAGTCACAATAGATATACACATCGTGAATATGATATGGAACCTTATTATGATTCTGGAAATTTTCTTAGTAGTTATAATGAAGATGAATGTGGAAAAGTATTCCACCTAAAAATATTTCAAATCCACAATTATCAGGCGTCTAAGATAGAAAGGATTTTTTATGGGTGAAAAATATAGCTAAATCTTAATGAATGTATTAGACAATGTAAGATAATTTGATAATAGTTTTAATTTTTGTCCTGTTTATAATTATTAACATGTTTTTAACTTTGTGATCAACATCGTAGTTTTTAGATTAGTTGTAAATTATTTTGTCAAAGCAAGTTGAAGATGACAGAGTTTATAAATTTGAATTTAAAATACCTTTGCACAATATAGAGGAAAATATAAAATCAAGCTGGTACAGATAAAAATAATATAACTAATATTGATAATTTGGAAGTATTATATAACTTTAGGAATTTGAAGGAGCTGTGTATAAAAAATATATCACTAAAAGATTATAAAGAAGTAAAAATAAAAGGTTGCGAAATTTATTATTGATAAATAAGACTAATTTGACATATATTTTATTGATTATTCAAATATATGATAAATTTGAAAGAATAATATTTAATAGAAAAATAGAATGACTAAATGAAATGAAGATGGTTATGGAGGTTTTCCTGCTATCTTCATTTTTATTAGTTTTATGTATAAATATATGATATAATAGATGTAATATGTTTTGATAAGGAGTGAGATGATGTATAGCTATTTTAAAGGTGAAATTATTGGTGTAAATACAGCAAATATAGTCGTAGATGTTAATAATATAGGGTATGAAATAGTAGTGCCTAATCCTTTTACTTATCAAGAGGGAAATGAGGAAAAAATTTATACATATTTGCATGTTCGTGAGGATGTTATGTGTTTGTATGGATTTAAAACTGAAGTTGAAAAACTATTTTTTATGAAGCTTTTAAGTGTGAAAGGAATTGGACCAAAGAGTGCACTTGCGATTTTGGCAAGTGGAAATGTTGGTGAGATTGCTTCTGCAATTGATGCAGGAGATGATGCTAAGTTGACAAAGTATCCTGGAATTGGACCAAAGGCAGCTAAGCAAATTGTTTTGGATTTAAAAGGAAAACTTGTTGTAAGTGAAGTGGATAATAGTAATAGTTATGATGATGTTATTGAAGCGTTGCTTGCACTTGGTTATAAAAAGAAAGAGATTGAAAAACATGTTAAAAATTTAGAAAGCGGGTTGTCAGAGAGTGAGGCAATAAAAATTGTTTTACAGCAACTTTAATGAGGTGAATTATGGAAAGAGTTTTATCAAATAATATTTTAAATAGTGATGATTCTGATGTTAGCCTTAGACCACAATTATTAAACGAATATATTGGACAAGCGGCTTTAAAGGAAAATTTGGAAGTATTTATTAAGGCTGCCAAGATGCGTGAAGAGTCACTTGATCATGTGTTACTTTATGGGCCACCAGGTCTTGGAAAAACAACACTAGCGAGTATTATTGCAAATGAGATGGGAACAAATATTAAATATGCTTCAGGTCCTACAATTGAAAAAAGTGGAGATTTAGCAGCAATATTTTCTAGTCTTGAGGCAGGCGATGTATTATTTATTGATGAAATACATCGCATTCCAAAAGTTATTGAAGAGATTTTATATCCTGCAATGGAAGATTATTGTTTAGATATTGTTATTAGTAGTCGTGATGGAAGTAGTAGGTCGATTAGAATTGATTTGCCTCCGTTTACTTTAGTGGGAGCTACAACAAGAGCTGGAAGTATTGGAAGTCCTTTACGTGATAGATTTGGAATTGTAAGTAAACTTGAATATTATACTATTGAAGAGCTAACAAAAATTGTTAAGCGAACTTCAGGAGTTTTGGAGTATGATATTAATGATTTAGCAGCTATTGAAATGGCTAAGCGTGGTCGTGGTACTCCAAGAATTGTAAACCGTTTATTTAGAAGAGTTAGAGATTTTGCAATGGTAGAAGAAATGATACAAATAGATTTAGATATATGTAATAAATCTTTAGATAGGTTAAATGTTGATCACCTTGGACTTGATAGTACTGATCATAATTTTTTGAGAGCAGTTATTGAAAGGTTTGGTGGAGGCCCTGTTGGTCTTGAATCTGTTGCTGCTTCTATTGGAGAAGAAGCAAGTACATTAGAGGATGTTTATGAACCATATTTATTACAAATAGGGATGATGAAGAGAACTCCACGTGGTCGTATTGTTACTCAAATGGCATACGATCATTTGGGCATTAAGGTAGGAGATATTAGATGAATATAAATGATTTTAATTTTGATTTACCTCAAAATTTAATTGCACAGACTCCGCTAATTAATCGAAGCGATTCAAAATTACTTGTTTTAAATAAAGAAAATGGGGATATTGAGCATAAAAATTTTAGAGATATTGTAGAACTTTTAGATTCAAATGATATTCTTGTGTTAAATGATACAAAAGTTATTCCATCAAGAATAACTGGTATAAAACAAGAAACTTCAGCAGTAATAGAATTACTACTTTTGAATGAAGTTGAAGCTACTACATGGATAGCGCTCACTAAACCTGCTAAGCGTGTAAAAATTGGAACGGTTATAGATTTTGGCAATAAATTAAAAGCTGAGTGCATAGAAATTTTAGATGATGGTATAAGAAAGTTTAAATTGATTTACGATGGAATACTATATGAAATATTAGATGAGTTAGGGACAATGCCGCTACCACCTTATATTACAAAAAAACTTGATGATCCTGATAAATATCAAACAGTATATGCTAAAAATCCTGGTAGTGCTGCTGCACCAACAGCAGGATTGCATTTTACTAAAGATGTTTTGAACGATTTAGAAAAAAAAGGTGTGGAAGTTTTATATATTACTCTACATGTAGGGTTAGGTACTTTTAGACCTGTAATGGTTGAAAATATTTTAGATCATACCATGCACTCAGAATATTATGAAATTAGTGATGAAGTTGCTAGTAAAATTAATAATGCTAAAAAATATGGGAAAAGTGTTGTTAGTGTAGGGACTACTACAACTAGAGTTTTAGAAAGTGTTTCTAACAAGTTTGGGACACTTAAAGGTGATGTGAGTAGTACAGATATTTTTATTTATCCAGGCTATAATTTTTTATGCGTAGATAAATTAATTACTAATTTCCATTTACCTAAATCAACTTTACTAATGCTAATTAGTGCATTTTCTAATAGAGATTACATTATGAAGGCGTATTCAAGTGCGATTGATCATCAGTATAGATTTTTCTCATTTGGAGATTCAATGTTTATTAAATAGGAGAAATTATGAAGATTAAATATGAATTAAAACATGAAAGTAATGATTGTAGAGCAAGGACGGGAATTCTTCATACAAAATATGGAAGTTATAAAACACCAATGTTTATGCCAGTTGGTACTCAAGCGACGGTAAAAACCTTGTCAGTAGAGGAGTTGAAAGCTTTGAATGCAGGAATCATTCTTAGTAATACATATCACCTATGGCTTAGACCAGGAGAGGATATCGTTGAAAAAGCGGGAGGACTTCATAAGTTTATGAATTGGAATGGGCCAATTCTAACAGATAGTGGAGGTTTTCAAGTTTTTAGTTTAAGTCACCTGCGAAAAATAGAGGAAGAAGGCGTATATTTTAGAAGTCATATTGATGGGAAAAAGTTATTTATGTCTCCGGAAGTTTCCATAGGAATTCAAAATAAGTTGGGTAGTGACATTATGATGAGTTTTGATGAATGTGTTCCATATCCAGCTACATATGAATATGCTAAAGACAGTGTGGAAAGAACACTTAGATGGGCTAGGCGTGGAATTGATGCAAATAGTAGAGTAGATGAGCAAGCTTTATTTGGAATTGTACAAGGTGGAGAGTATGCTGATCTTAGAAAATATTGTGCTGAAGAGCTGGTTAAAATGGACTTTGATGGTTATGCAATAGGAGGAACTTCTGTTGGAGAACCTAAGTTAATATATAAAAAGATGATTGATTTATCAATTGATTATTTACCAAAAGATAAAGCAAGATACGTAATGGGAATTGGTTCACCATTTTCTATTTTAGAGGCAATTGAGCGTGGAGTTGACATGTTTGATTGTGTACTACCAACAAGGATTGCTAGGCATGGAACTGCAATGACAAGAAATGGAAGAGTTGTTGTAAAAAATGCAAAATTTAAGGAGGATTTTACACCAATTGACTCAAAGTGTTCTTGTTATACATGTAGTAATTATACTAAAGCATATATTAGACATTTAATAAAAGCAGATGAAGATTTAGGAAAAAGATTGATAAGTATTCATAATATTCATTATTTATTTGAATTGGTTGAAGGTGCTAGAGAGGCAATTGAAAATAATTGTTTTATGGAATATAAAAGTAAAGTTTATATGCAATATGGTGTTAATGAAAATGATGAAAAAAGTTTTTAGGCAGGTGGAATTATGATAGAGAAAAGTTTTTTAAGAAAGTCAATAATTATAATTGTTGTTGCAATGGCAATTGTTGCAGCATTATACAATAAAGTTATTACAAGTACTAAACTTGGTCTTGATTTACAAGGTGGTATTGAAATACTTTATAGTGTGAACCCTATGGAAGAAGGAGAGGTTACACAAGAACTTGTTGACTCTACAATTGATGTATTAAATAGAAGAGTTAATACTTTTGGAATTAGTGAAACAGTTATTACTCAAGAAGGTGATAACATGATAAGAGTTCAAGTTCCAGGAGTAAAAGATCAATCAAGTGCTCGTGAAATGCTTGGATCGTCAGCAGTTTTAACGTTCAGAGATACAAATGACAACTTTCTAATGGGATCAGAAGTATTAAAATCAGGAAAGGCTAAGCTTACTACTGATTCAACTGGTAATTATGCTGTAAAGTTAAGTATTGCTGATCCTGATAAAATGCGTGAGGTTACAAGCCAATTAACAGGACAAACGATGACAATTTGGCTTGATTTTGAAGAAGGTGTTGATTCTTTTGCTACAGAAAGTGGTCAATGTGGTAGTGAAAGTTCAAATTGTATTTCTGCAGCTACTGTACAACAAGAGTTGTCAGATGAAGCTGTTATTTCAGGTAATTTTACTGAAGAAGAAGCATCAACTTTAGTAGGATTAATTAATTCAGGTTCTTTACAAGTAGAATTAGAGGAAGAGTATTCAACAACAATTGGTGCATCTTTTGGTGATGAAGCATTACAAAAATCAATTATTTCAGCAATTGTTGGGTTAAGCTTAGTAATGCTGTATATTATTTTTAAATATCGTTTTGCTGGTCTTATTTCAGCATTTGGTCTGATTTTTTATACATTCTGTGTTTTCGTAATATTCTTTATTTTAGGGGGAGTACTTACACTTCCAGGAATTGCAGCCTTGATTTTAGGTATAGGTATGGCAATTGATGCAAATGTTATTACCTACGAGCGTATTAAAGATTCACTTAGAAGTGGCAATGATTTAAAAACTGCATTTACATATGGAAATAAAGATTCAATGCTTACAATAATTGATGCAAATATTACAACTTTTATTATTGCAATAATTTTATATATATTTGGACAAACAGCAATTAAAGGGTTTGCTACGATGCTAATCATAAATATTTTCTTAACATTTGTAGTTACGGTAATTTTTACAAGATATATTTTAAGTGGGTTTGTTAAAAGTAATTATTTTAATGATAAAGTGCATACTTTTATTAAAATAGATGAGAATGATGTAGTTGCTAGAAAGTTTAAAGCATTTAATTATGTTAACAAAAATAAAATGTTTTTTATGATGTCACTTGTTTTAATTGTAAGTGGACTTGTTTTTGGACAGGTTAAAGGATTTAATTTAGGGATTGATTTTACGAGTGGGACTAGTATTGTAAGTGAACTTTCAACAGAGGAGTACCAAGAGTTTGATAAATATGTTGATGAAAACTTTGATGTAGTTGATTCTATTTATGTAGAAGAAGAAGTTCTTGGTGTTATAAGATTAAGTGATTCTCTTGATAAAAATCAGGTTGTTGAAGTTAGTGATTATTTACAAGATCAATATGAAAGTGAAGCACTAATTCAAAAAGTATCTCCTGCAATTGGGGAAAGTTTAATAAAAAATTCAATATATTCATTGCTTATTGCTGTACTTGCCATTGTTATTTATATTACAATTAGATTTAGAAGTTCTTTTGCATTTGCGGCAATTATAGCACTTCTTCACGATTTGTTTATAATGGTTTCAATATTTGCAATTGTAAAGTTTACTATTTCAGGAGACTTTATAGCAGCACTTCTTGCAATACTTGGTTATTCAATTAATGATACAATCGTATTGTTTGATAGAATAAGAAGAAATGTTAATGATGAAATAATTGAAGTTACTGCAGTTAGTAAAAATCAGAAAAAGAAGAAAAATAAAAAAGCGCTTACTAGTGGAATAATTGAGTACGCTAGATTAAAAGAAATCGTAAACACTAGTGTAAGAGAAACTGTGGGTAGAAGTTTAACTACTTCGTTTACTACACTAATTCCAATAGTAGCATTAATTATTTTAGGAGCTAGAGAAATTTTACAATTTAATATTGCTCTTGCAATTGGGATTATTTTTGGTACATATTCATCAATTTTTATAGCAGCACAAGTATGGTTGTTGTTTGAGCGCAGAGGATATAAGTTTGGTGAAAAAGAAAATGGATGGTTTAGTGTAGAAAAATCAAATGAAAAATATGTTGACTAATAGGAGATATTAAAATGGATTTAAAAAAATATATTTCAACGATAGAAAATTTTCCAAAACAAGGCATTACTTTTAGAGATGTAAATACACTATTAGATAATGCTAATGCACTTAAGTATACTATAGATAAATTTACTGATTATGCAAAATCTAGAAATGCTAATAAGATAGTCGGTCCAGAAGCTCGTGGTTTTTTATTTGGAATGCCTGTAGCATATACTACATCATCTCCATTTGTTCCGGTAAGAAAACCTGGAAAATTACCAAGAAAAACAGTTGAAACTAGTTATGATTTAGAATATGGATCAAATACTTTGTGCATGCATGAAGATAGTGTTAAACCTGGAGATAAGATTGTTATTGTAGATGATTTACTTGCAACTGGGGGAACAATTGCAGCTACAATAAAATTGATAGAGCAACTTGGAGGAGAAATAGTAGGCCTTGCATTTGTAATTGAGTTAGACGATTTGAATGGTAGAGATAAATTTAAAGAATATGATGTTTACAGTTTAGTACATTACTAAATGAGGAGATGATATTATGGAGAATGTTATAAAGCTAAAAAATGAATTAGAAAATAAAATTAGAAGTTATATAACAGATAAAGAAGTTTTAGAAAGCTTAATGGATGCGTGTGATTATGCAATATTGCATCATGAGGGACAGCTACGTAAAAGTGGAGAACCCTATATTATTCATCCAATTAATGTTGCAATGATTTTGTGTGAGCTAAAAGTTGGTCCTCATACAATTGCAGCTGGACTTATGCATGACTTGATTGAAGATACAGATATTACTTTTCAAGATATTGAGATGAAGTTTGGTTATGAAACAGCTTCACTTGTTGAGGGTGTAACTAAGATTGGAATGATGAAATTTTCTACTACTTCTGAAGCTGAAATAGAAAATCAAAAAAAGCTTATTATTGGAATGATTCGTGATGTTCGAGTAATTATTATTAAATTAGCTGATAGACTTCATAATATGAGAACTCTAAATAATTTATCAATTGAAAAACAAAAAAAGATTGCGAATGAAACTCTAGAAATTTTTGCTCCTGTAGCTCATCGTTTGGGGATGTATAATATTAAAAGTGAATTAGAAGATTTGTCATTATATTATACAAAAACAGATGTTTATGATCAAATTGTGGAAAATATAAATGCAGCAGCAGATAATTTAGATAATTCTCTAGAACTTGTTCAGTCTAGTATAGGAAAATTACTTAATGAGCACGGTCTAGAATATGACATGAGTGGAAGAATTAAAAGTGTATATAGTATTTATAAAAAAATAGTAAATAAAAATAAGAGCATTGATGAAATTTATGATATTATGGCCCTTAGGATTATTGTTAGCAATGTGAATGAGTGCTACATTACTTTAGGAATTATTCACGAGTTATTTCGTCCTATTCCACAAAGATTTAAAGATTATATTGCGATGCCTAAACCCAATATGTATCAAGCACTACATACAACAATTATTGGGCCTGGAGGACAGCCATATGAAATTCAAATTAAAACACGTAAGATGCATGAAATTGCTGAACAAGGAATTGCAAGCCACTGGAGCTATAAAGAAAATAGTAGTTTAACTCCTCAACAAGAACAACATGAAATTGAACAAAAGTATGAATGGTTTAGAAATATGATGAGTTTTGATGAGGATGAATATAATTCTGAAGAGTATTTAGAAGCAATTAAAAGAGATGTCTTTAATACGAGTTTATACGTTTTTACTCCAAAAGGGAAAACAATTCATTTACCAGAGGGTTCAACACCAGTTGATTTTGCATATAAAGTACATACTGAAGTAGGACATAAAATGGTTGGAGCAAAAGTTAATGGTGCAATGGTGCCGATTGGAACTAAGTTAGTTTCAGGAGATGTAGTTGAAGTTTTAACAAATCCAAATTCACTAGGACCTTCAATAGATTGGCTTGATATAGTAGGGTCTTCACATGCTAAAAATAAAATCAGACAATTTTTTAGACAAAGCAATCGTGAAGAAATGATTGAAAATGGTAACAATAAATTAAAGAAAGTTTTTGGAGCAAAAAAGATTTCCTTTAACAACTTTTTGAAAAGTCCAGAGCTTGATGAAATAATTAAAGCATTTAAAGTTGCTACAATGGAAGAGGTACTAGCTGGTATTGGTGGTGGAAGTTTTAAGGCAGAAGATGTAGTTGAAAGATATTTACTGTTGCTTCAA
>JBKEBI010000013.1:0-3578 GCA_047973085.1 Bacilli bacterium
TGTGAAAACAATTACAATGGAGGGTGTATGAAAGGTTTAATTAGAAGTTCTTTTTTATTTATTATTGGTTTAATTGTACTATCAGGGTGTAGTAATGGTGGTGGTTTAGACGTCGGTATAGCTATGCCACAAACTGACTACGAACGTTGGAAAAATGATGCTGCTGCAATGGAGGAGTCTTTAACAGAAATGGGATATAATGTTGAGACTCAATTTGCTAACTCAGATCAAACAGAGCAAAATAAGCAAATTAGTAATATGGTAACAAACGGTGCACAAGTTATTATCGTTGCTTCAGTAAATGAGGGAGCAGCAACTGCAGTAGAGGAAGCACAACGAGATGGAGTTCAAGTAATCGCATATGATCGTTTAATTACGGGGACAGATGCATATGATTATTATGTAACATTTGATAATTTTAAGGTTGGAGTATTACAGGCGCAATCTATAATCGATAAGTTCGATCTAGATAATGCAAGCGAGCCAATAAATATGACTTTATTTGCAGGTTCTCCTACAGATAACAATTCTAAATTCTTCTTTGATGGGGCTATGAGTGTTTTACAACCATATATTGATGAAGGGAAAATTAATGTATGTGGACCAGCGCCTACTAGTTCAGAAGACGCAGCATTCTCAAAAATCACAACTGAGAACTGGGCATCAGATACTGCCAAAAAACGTATGGAGACTTTATTAGCAGCTGACTGTAAAGATGCTCAGCTTGATGCAGTACTTGCACCAGCAGACGGTATTTCAAGAGCAGTAATTGGAGCTTTAGAGGTTGAAGACAAGTATAAAGACTCATTACCATATGTTACAGGACAAGATGCAGAAAAACTTTCTGTTAACTGGATATTAAATGGTAAGCAGGGTATGACAATTTGGAAAGATACAAGGGATCTAGCTCAAGCTGCAGCAGAAGTAGCAGATGCTTTAATTAGAGGTGAAGAACCTAGCTTAACAGTAGAAGCAACAAAAGATAACGAAACGTATGATACAGGGAAAAAAATAGTAACTACATATACGCTACAACCAGAAGTTATTGATGCAACAAATGCAGAAAGTGAATTGGTTGACTCTGGATACTATACTTTAGAAGACATAACTGGAGCATCTTCGGAAGCTACTGAATAAAAATTTTAAAGTTAATACTAATTTATATTTAGTATTAACTTTTTAATTAAAGGAGGAAAATTGGAAAATGTACTTGAAGTAAAAGGTGTAACCAAAAGATTTGGTGGAATTGTAGCACTAAATGAATTAAATTTAAATATAAAAAACAACAGAATCCATTTCATTGTTGGTGAAAATGGTGCAGGAAAATCGACAATTTTAAAATCAATTACAGGAGTGTATAATCATAAATCATATGATGGAGAAATCTATTATAAGGGTAAATTATGCGAATATAATGAGATAAGAGATAGTGAAGATGATAAAATTGCTATCATTCACCAAGAACTTGCCTTAAATCCATTTCTTTCGGTATATGAAAATATCTTTTTGGGACATGAAATCAAGAAAAATAAAATGCAAATCGATTGGGATACAACCAGATTATATGCAACACAAATACTTGAATCTATTGGTGTCGAAGTTGAGATAGATAAACCAGTAGGGAAGCTAAGTATTGCTAAACAGCAAATGATTGAAATTGCAAAAGCATTATCAAAAGAAGTTGACGTATTGATTTTAGATGAACCGACTTCTTCTTTAAATGAAGAGGATAGTGAAAAACTTCTAAATTTACTAGTTAAATTAAAAAGTCGTGGAATGACAATTATTATGATTTCACATAAATTAAATGAAATTTTTAAAATTGCTGATGATATCACGATTATTCGTGATGGTCAAGATATTAAAGAATACGATTTAACAACATATGAGTTAGAAGAATCGGAATTAATTGCGAATATGGTTGGACGTGAAATAACAAATGTTTTTCCACCTAAAAACCACGATATACATGATGATAATATTTTAGAGTTAAATAATGTAAATGTATATGGACAAAATGATAAGTCAATTCATATATTAAAAGATATAAATATGCATGTTAAAAGAGGTGAAGTGGTCGCATTAGCTGGATTGGTAGGTGCTGGAAGAACCGAAGTTGCACTAACAGTTTTTGGAAAAAGCTTAAGTAAAAATGTTAGTGGAGAAATTAAGTTTAATGGTGAAGTGCTAAAAGTTAATTCAGCCAAAGATGCAATCGCAAAAAAAATAATGTATGTATCAGAGGATCGTAAAGCTCTTGGAACAGTATTGATGCAGTCAATATATAATAACATCTCATATTCTTCATTAGAAAAATTATCAAAATATCAAGTAATTGATAAGAATACAGAAATTGAGCAAGTTAACAAATTTAAAGAGAAATTAAATGTGAAAACAGATAATGTATATAACCCTGTATCAAGTTTATCTGGTGGAAACCAGCAGAAAGTTGTTCTTGCTAGATGTTTGCTTGCGGATCCAGATTTATTAATAATTGATGAGCCTACTAGAGGTATTGATGTAGGGTCAAAATCAGAAATCTATCACATAATGGATGATTTCATTAAACAAGGGAAATCAGTATTAATGATTTCATCAGAATTACCAGAAGTTTTAGGTATTGCAGATAGAATTTATGTAATGAATGAAGGACAAATCAAAGGTGAAATTGATGCAGAAGTTGCAACGCAAGAAAAAATAATGGAAATTGCAATAGGTGGAAAGGAATAGTATGAAAGAGTTATTTAAAAAGAATAAGAAAAGTATTTCAATGTTTTTGATATTGATTGTTATATTCTTAATATTTGGAGTGTTATCAGGTTTTATTAATTTAACGGCAAGAAATGTAACAAACATTATAATTCAAAACGCATATGTAATTATACTTGCAATAGGTATGACTCTGGTCGTAATAACAGGAAATATTGATATGTCAGTAGGTTCAGTTTGTGGATTTACTGGTGCAACAGCAGCTATTTTATATAATACAGGTATTGGACTATTGCCAACTATTGTTATTACTGTGTTATTAGGTCTAGTAACTGGAAGTATTATAGGTTTCTTTACAGCGTATAAAGCTGTACCTGCTTTCATTGTTACATTAGCAGGTATGCAGGTATTTAGAGGATTAACCTATGCGATAACAAATATGTCTCCGATAGGTTTCTATGATGATAAGTTCGGGAAAATATCAGCAGGATTCGTTCAAGATTACATTCCTGGAGATAGTAATATAAGTGTAATCATAATAATGCTTGCAATATTTATTGTTTATGTTCTAATTGATCAAAAAGGTATCAAGAAAAAGGCAGAAAAAGGAATTCCAGTAGAATCAAAATCTTATCATGTAAATAAATATATTGCTTTCTTAGTTGCAGATTTAATTCTTACATGGGTATTCTTTACTTATAGAGGTATACCAAATGTATTTGTAATCATTGCAGTACTTGCGTTAATTATGACATATGTTCTAAATAATACTGTATTTGGAAGACATGTATATGCAATCGGTGGAAATAAAGAAGCAGCTGAACTATCTGGAATTGATGCTAAAAAAACATTGTTTAAAGTTTACATCA
>JBKEBI010000061.1:0-19106 GCA_047973085.1 Bacilli bacterium
TGGAATTAATATGGATAATTACTATCCAAAGTTAATGAAGGATATTCCAGAGGACATCAATATTGTTATTACTATGGGATGCAATGTACAATGCCCATATATTCCTGGTAGTTATACAGAAGATTGGGGAATTGAAGATCCATCAGGAAGCCCTATAGAAGCATTTCGTAAGACTAGAGATTTGATTATTATTAAAGTAAATGATTTACTACTTCGTATAGAAAATGGAGAATTTGAATAACTATTTAAAAACTATAGATATTATTTTTATTTTAATATGTAGTATGATATGATTTATTTTAGAGGAGATGATGTTAAATGAAAATATATTGCCATCCAAGGTGAAGTACTTGTAAGAAGACAATCAGTTTGATTGAAGAGTTAGGAATTGATTATAGTTATGTAGATTTAACAAAAGAGAGTATAGATTTTGATACGCTAAATAGTTTGTATAAAAATCTAGGGCTACCCATTAAAAAATTTTTTAATACTAGTGGTATGGATTATCGAAATAACAATATTAAAGATCTTTTTGATAAGTTAAGTGATGAGGAATTACTTAAACTAATTACAGAAAACGGAATGTTACTTAAGCGCCCTTTTATTATTGATAAGAAAGTTTATATTGGGAATAAGATTGATGAAATAATTGCAGATTATGAAATTTAATTAAAAAACGATGTATAATTCTGCATATTTTTTAATAGGTTATTTAGAAAAAACTATTTATATTAATATATTTTTTAATATTTGATGAAGGATTATAAATATCATTTTGTACTTTAGTAGGATAAGTTATTAAATTTCCTTATTTTACTTGAAAAATAATTTGTAAGTGTTATAATAGAAAAGCAAAGATTCCTTGCCTAGGATTATAGGCCGTTAGACCAAAAGGAGGTGTAGATATGAAAAAATATGAAATTTCATTTATTGTTTCGCCTAATTTAGATGGTGAGCAAGTTAAATCTACTGTTGAAAATTTTAAAGGTGTGTTAACTGGAAAAGGTGCAGAGGTTGTAAAAACTGATGATCTTGGACTTAAAACACTTGCTTATGAAATTAATGACTTCAATAAAGGACATTATTTTGTACTTGAAGTTAATTCAACAGAAGAAGCTAATTTAGAATTTGATCGTTTAGCTAAAATTAATGAAAATATTTTGAGACATATTATCATTAATTTATAATTAAGGAGTGATTTAGGTGCTTAATAAAGTAGTATTAATAGGTCGTCTGACAAGAGACCCAGATATGAGATTCACTCAAAGCCAAAGAGCAGTTTGTTCTTTTAATTTAGCAGTTAACCGTAACTTCACTACACAAAGTGGAGAAAGAGAAGCAGACTTTATTAATATTGTTTGCTGGGGAAGAACTGCTGAAAATGTTAGCAAATTTCTTTCAAAAGGAAGTTTAGTTGCAGTTGATGGAAGAATACAAACAAGAAACTATGATAATGCTCAAGGGCAACGTGTGTATGTTACAGAAGTTGTTGCTGAAAGTGTGACGTTCTTAGAGTCAAGAAATAGCAATAGTAATAATATACAAGATTATGGTTTTGTTGAACCGAAACAAGAAACAAATACAGCTAGTAAAGAAGCTAGTTTTGATAGTAATAAGGATCCCTTTGCAGATTTTGGAAATAGTATAGATATTTCTGATGATGATTTACCATTTTAAGAAGGAGGGTTAAGTATGGCATTCGTTAAAGGAAGAGGACGCAGACGTAAGCGTGTTTGTCATTTTTGTGCAAACAAGTTAGATACGTTAGATTATAAAGATGTAAATAGTTTAAATAAGTATATTACAGATCGTGGGAAAATCAAGCCTAGAAGAGCTACAAGCACTTGTGCTAAGCACCAAAGAATGGTTGCTACAGCTGTTAAGAGAAGTAGACATATGGCATTTATTCCATTTGTTAAAGAAAATTAGTAGTTAATATATAGGGGAATTAAAAATGAAAAACTTTGGTAGAGGAATTTTAGGTAGACTAATTATGATAGCTGTTGGGTTTTTAATGTTTGTGGGAATTTATTTTTTCTCTGCTGGAGGAAAAGCGGAATCGTTATATGAGGACTTTAAGAGCAATATGGAAAGTTCTGGACAAATTCATACAATTGAAGCCAGTGATGGATCAAAATTAGTAGCTTACATTACTGAAGATGATCAATATGGGTATGTAATGGAATACGGTGAAGAAAGTTTAGTTTTAAATTGTGATGAGGATAACCAAGTATATAAATATTTAGGTGAAGATTACTCAGATCAAATAAATTTTGATGATGAATGTAGTGCAATGAAGAGTGAGTTGGATACAAGTTACAATGAAACTTTAAAGCAATTTTTCAACGGAGATTATGAAGCAGATTATGAAAAGAAAGATGATTATTATTTTGTAAAAGGTATGTATACAGATGGTGGAATATACACTATTAGTTTATATAAAGACGGTAATAAAGTCATTTGGGAAGATTCTGAAATAAATTATACTGTTGAAATAAAAGATGATGTTATAATTCCTATCGAGTAATGTGGTTGGTTTATGTCAATTTAAAATAAAAATTAGGAGCAAGTTCATATTATGTGCCTGCTCTTTTTTGTAGTTAAAATATAATTTTATTGTATGAGTTAATGGAATAAAGAATTATAAAGGAGATAATACAGATAATAATTTATATAAAACAGTTTTTATATATCTGAATTAGAGATAATTTATTTTATACTTTACTATGCTACTCATTAGCATCATATTATTGCGCTAATTTTTTTTTTTTGTTATAATGAGAGTATAAATATTCGCTAAAAAAAAAGGAGGTTTAAAATGAAACCAATTCATGTAACAAATGAAATAGGAACATTACGGAAGGTACTACTGCACAGACCTGGTAAGGAACTTGAAAATTTAACACCTGATTTATTAGAGCGATTACTGTTTGATGATATACCATATTTGAAAACAGCTGCAGAAGAACATGATAGTTTTGCAGAGGCACTTAGAAAAGAGGGAGTTGAAGTTTTCTACCTTACAGACTTAGTAGTTGAAGTTCTTGATTCTGATAGTGAATTAAAAACAGAATTTATTCACCAGTTTATAAATGAATCAAGAGTTGTTGCTCCTGCAGTATTTAAGGCTTTAGCAAAATACTTCTTATCACTATCTACAAGAGATATGGTTGATAAAATGATTGCTGGAGTTAGGGATTATGAGGTTCAAATTGATGAACCAGAGGCACTTAGTGATATGGTCAAGGTTGATTATCCATTTATTACTGATCCATTACCAAATCTATATTTTCAAAGGGACCCTTTTTCTTCAGTAGGTGATGGTGCATTGATTAATAAGATGAAAACAGATACAAGAAATCGTGAAACTATCTTTGCAGACTATATTTTTAAATATCACCCAGAGTTTAAAACTGTAAAGAGATATTATAATCGTGAAAATGAATTTAGTATTGAAGGTGGAGATGTATTAGTACTTTCAAAAGATACTTTAGCTGTAGGTATTAGTGAGAGAACTTCAGCAGCAGCAATTGAGGAACTTGCAAACTCTCTATTTTTTGAAAATGAGACAGAGTTTAATGCGATTTTGGCTTTTAATATTCCAAATAGGCGTGCTTTTATGCATTTGGATACAGTTTTTACTCAAATTGATTATGACAAATTTACTATTCATCCAGAAATTTTAGGAACACTTGAAGTATATGAATTAACAAAGAAGCAAGATAAGATACATATAGAAAAGATGGAAGATACTTTAGAGGCTATTTTGTCAAAATACTTAGGTAAAAAAGTAGAATTAATACCATGTGGTGGAGGAGATGATATTGCTTCATCTAGAGAACAATGGAATGATGGTGCCAATACTTTGTGTATTAGACCAGGAGTAGTTGTTGTATATTCAAGAAATTGGGTTACTAATGAATTATTAAGAAAAAAAGGTATTACTGTAATAGAAGTACCTAGTAGTGAACTTTCGCGTGGTAGAGGTGGTCCAAGATGTATGTCAATGCCACTTTATAGAGAAGATTTGTAGGAGGATATTATGGGAGTTAATTTAAGAGGAAGAAACTTTACAAAATTATTAGATTTTACACCGCAGGAGATACAATACCTGCTAGATTTAAGTCGGGATTTGAAGCGTGATAAATACTTAGGTAATGAACATAAGCATTTAAAAGATAAAAATGTAGTATTGTTATTTCAAAAAGATTCAACAAGAACTAGATGTGCTTTTGAAGTAGGAGCAATGGATCTTGGTATGGGAGTTACGTATTTAGGTCCAAATGGTTCGCAAATGAACGTTAAAGAGTCAGTTATGGATACTGCAAGAGTTTTAGGTAGAATGTATGATGGAATTGAATTTAGAGGATATAAGCAAGAAGATGTAGAATTGCTTGGGAAATATTCAGGTGTTCCTGTTTGGAATGGATTAACAGATGAATATCATCCAACTCAAATTTTAGCCGATTTTATGACAATTATTGAAAAGAAAGGTCATTTAAAAGATGTGAAATTTACTTTTGTTGGAGATGCTAGAAACAACATGGGTAATTCTTTAATGGTAGGATGTGCAAAAATGGGAATGCATTTTACAGCACTTGCTCCAAAGAGTTTATGGCCAGATGAAAAGTTGATTAAAGATTGTGAAGAAATTGCTAAAGAAACAGGTGCAACAATTACTTTAACAGAAGATGTTGTAGAAGGTACAAAAGATGCAGATGCTATATATACTGATGTTTGGGTAAGTATGGGTGAGCCTAAAGAAGTATGGAAAGAGCGTATTCAATTGTTAGCTGATTATCAAGTGGATATGAAGATGCTTGCAAATGCAAAAGATGATGTTATTTTCATGCACTGTTTACCAGCATTTCATGATTTAAATACAGAGATTGGTAGAGATGTTTCAGATAATTTTAAAGATCATTTCCCAATGCTAAAAAATGGAGAAATGGAAGTTACAAATGAAGTATTTGAAAGTAAGCATTCTGTTGTCTTTGATGAGGCAGAAAATAGAATGCATACTATAAAAGCAGTAATGCTTGCAACAATAGGAGGATAATCTATGGACAAGATTGAAAGTATTTTTGAACAGTATATCAATGATTTGAAACAATTAATTGAAATTCCTAGTGTGCTTGATGAAGATTCTGACATGTTCCCTTTTGGTGAAAATGTTCAAAAGGCGTTAGAAAAAATGTTGGAAATTTCACAAAAAATAGGTTTTTCTACTTATATTGATCCTGATGGTTATTATGGATATGCTGATATTGGAGAAGGAGAAATGTTTGGTGTCCTTGGACATTTAGACGTAGTTCCAACAGGTTCGCTTGATAATTGGAATACAGATCCATTTAAATTAATTAGAAAAGATGGAAAGCTTTATGGGAGAGGAACTCAAGATGATAAAGGGCCTACTCTTGCTGCTATGTATGCCTTGAAATTACTTATTGATAACGGTTTTAAATTAAGTAAGAAAGTCAGGTTCATTTTTGGAACTGATGAAGAAAGCCTATGGAGAGGTATTGCAAAATATCAAGAAAAAGAAGAAATGCCTAAGTCGGGATTTTCTCCAGATTCAACTTTCCCTCTTGTTTATGCAGAAAAAGGACTATTGCAATGTATTTTAAAAGGTAAATCAAGTGGTATTGTATTTAGTGGTGGAGATGCATTTAATTCAGTGCCATCAAAAGTAAAGTACACGTTAGATCATAAAGATGAATTTAAGAAAAATTTGGAAGAGAATGGCTTTGAATTTTCTGATGATTTGGAAGTTATTGGTAAGGCAGTTCATGCTCAAGTTGCGGATACTGGTATTAATGCAATTACTAGAACTTTTATTGCTATGAAAGAAATTTGTCCAAATAGTAATGCAATTAATTTTGTTTGTGAAACATTTGGTGAGGATGCTAATGCAACAACTATTTTTGGAGATTTAAGTGATGAATTTTCAGGGAAGTTAATGTTTAATTTAGGTAAATTTAATTTTAATAATGAGAGTGAAGAACTTAGTATTGATATAAGAATTCCAGTCACTATTGAAAAGGAAGTTGTTGTTGAAAAATTAACTGAAATAGCAAATAAATATGGTTTAGAGTACAATGAATATGATTGGTTAAGATCAATTTACGTTCCAAAAGATTCAAAGTTAATTGCAAATTTAATGGCTGCTTATCAAGAAGTAACGGGTGACATGGAGAGTGAACCGAAATCTAGTGGTGGTGCAACATATGCACGTGCAATGGATAATTGTGTTGCTTTTGGTGCAGTCTTGAAAAATTCTAGTAAGACAGAGCATCAACCAAATGAGCATGTTGTGGAAGAAGATATTAAAGTTGCAATGAAGATTTATATGAAAGCATTTGAAAAATTAGTATAATTAAAAAGGGGAATTTTTATGAAGAAAAGAAAGATGTTATCAAGTTACACAATTCTATTCTTAATTATTGTTGCAGTTGCAGCATTTACTTGGATAGTGCCAGCAGGAGAATATTCACCTGTGTGTAACAAGGATGGATATGTATTTACTGAGCTTGCGGAAGTAGAAGTCTGTATTGATGAAGAGCAATATGCAGACGCGAAGGTAAGCCAAGTTGAAGCTACTGAGCTTGCTATTATGGGAGAAGAAGTTAGTGATGAAGAACTTGTTATTGATTACGAAGAAGCTTCAATTGAAAATACTACACAAGAATATAGTGAAGTAGAGAAAAATGGACAAGGTATTTGGCAAATTTTAAATTCACCTGTGGGTGGTTTTTATGAAGCTGTGGACATTGCCTTATTTATTTTAGTAATAGGTGGATTTATTGGAATTGTAATGCAAACTGGTGCATTAGATGCCGGTATTGCAAAACTTTTAGAGAATTTTAAAGGTAGAGAAAATTTACTTATTCCAATTTTAATGATATTATTTGGACTTGGAGGGACTTCGTTTGGTATGGCTGAAGAAACAATTGCCTTTTATCCTTTAATTATTCCAATTATTTTAGCTGCTGGTTATGATGTAGCAACTGGTGTAATGATTGTTTTACTTGGAGCAGGTTGTGGTGTTCTTGGATCAACTGTAAATCCGTTTGCAATTGGTGCAGCATCTGGTGCAGCTGAAGTTAGTATAGGTAGTGGAATAGCTTTACGTTTTATATTGCTTATTGCTGTTGAAGCCTTTGCAATATTCTATACAATGAAGTATGCTGCAACAGTGAAAAGTGATCCATCAAAATCAAAAGTATCTGATTTACATGAGGAACATGTTAAGCATTTCTTACATAGTAAAAATACAAGTGAAGGTCCAAAAATTATGAAGGGGCAAAATTTTGTTCTTATAATGTTTGCTTTAACATTTGTAATAATGGTACTTTCAGTTATGCCGTGGACAGATTTTGGTGTTCAAGTATTTGAGAATTTTAATACTTTCTTAATAGAACTTCCTGTAATTGGAAAAATACTTACAGGTACTGCAGGTTCAAGTGAACTTGGAACTTGGTGGTTTGGTGAAATTACAATGCTATTTTTAACTTCTTCAGTAATTATTGCATTATATGCTAAGAGTAAAAATTTACTTGATGGTAAGGATGCTATAGGTGTATTTGTTAACGGAAGTAGAGATTTGCTTGGAGTTGCACTAATTGTAGGGTTATCAAGAGGTATTAAGATTGTTATGAGCGCTGGTGCTATGAGTGATACATTATTATATTATGGATCAAATGCACTTAAGTCGTTAGGTAATACCACATTTGTAATTTTAAATTACTTATTCTATATTCCAATGGCATTTCTTATTCCATCAACATCAGGTCTTGCCGGTGCAACTATGCCAATTATGGGGCCGATGGGAGAGCTTGTTACAGGAAGTCAGGTAGGAACTAGTTTAGTAATCACTGGATATTCTGCTGCAAGTGGGATTGTAAACTTAATTACTCCAACATCAGGTGTTGTAATGGGTGGACTTATGATATCTAAGTTACCATATGATAGATGGTTAAAAATTGTTGCTCCTGTTTTAGTAGGAATATTCGCTATTACTATTATAGTATTAGCAGCAGGAACACTTATAGGAATTTAAGGCTATTTTATAGCCTTTTTTTAATGCTTATATATTGACAGATGGTAATATAATTTGTTATCATATTATCATACAGTAATATGACATAGAGGTGAGAGTATGAAAATAGTAATTATTGGGGGAGTTGCAGGAGGAGCTACTGCAGCGACAAGACTTAGAAGATTGAGTGAAGATGTAGAAATTATAATGTTTGAAAAGGATGAATATATTGCATTTGCAAATTGTGGGCTTCCATACTATATTGGTGAAGTTATTACAGATCGTAATAAATTACTTGTTCAAACAGTAGAAGGACTTAGCACAAAATATAACTTAGATATTCGTAATTTTAGTGAAGTTACTAAAATTAATGCAAAAGCTAAAACGGTAGAAGTTTATAATCATCAGACAAAGGAACCATATGTGGAGAGTTTTGATAAACTAATATATACACCAGGAGCTAGTCCAATTGTTCCAAATTTTATAGAAGAAGGTGCAAAATATTATACTTTGAGAAATATTCCTGATACTGATAAAATTTACAATGCCATAGAGGAAACAAGACCAAAAAATGCTGTAGTAATAGGTGGAGGATTTATAGGTGTTGAAATGGCAGAGAACTTAATAGAGCGTGGAATTGAAGTTACATTAGTAGATCTTGCCAAACATATTTTGAAACCATTTGACTTTGAGATGGCAGCAGAACTTGAATATGAACTTAAATCTAGAGGAGTGAGAGTTTTAACCAATTCTGTTGTAAAAAATGTTAAAAGTGATAGTGTTGAACTTGAAAGTGGTGAAGTAATTATAAGTGATATGACAATTTTAGCAATTGGAGTTGTTCCAAACAAAAGTCTGGCTAGTGAGGCAGGGATTAAAACTACTAAGCAAGGTCATGTTTTAGTAAATTCAAGATTTGAAACTGATATAAAAGACATTTATGCAGTTGGGGATGTAATAGCGACAAACCATTTAATTACGAATGATACAGTAAATATTCCACTTGCATCTCCTGCTAATAGACAAGCAAGAATAGTAGCAGATATTATTATGGGGAGGGATGTTATTTATGAAGGTGTGCTTGGAACGAGTGTTTTAAAAGTATTTTCAAAAGTTGCAGCCTCAACAGGATATACTGAAGAAATGCTTGTAAATTCAAGCTTAGATTACGATTCAATTATTGTAACAAGAGAAAGCCATGCAAGCTATTATCCAGGATCTACTCCAATTACTATTAAGCTTATATTTAATAAAGAATCTGGAAAGATTTTAGGAGCACAAGCAATTGGAAATAATGGAGTTGAGAAGCGCATTGATGTAATTGCTACTGCTATAAAAGCAGATTTAACTGTTAGTGAATTAGAAGAATTAGAATTATCTTATGCACCACCATTTTCTTCGGCAAAAGATCCCGTTAATATTGTAGGGTATGCAGCAAGTAATATTGTCAATGATGATATTAAAACTTTTAAATACGATGAAGTAGAAGATTTAGTCAAAAAAGAAGCTTGTTTAATAGATGTGCGTACTAAGGAAGAATTTGAAATTTATGCAATTGAAGGCTTTGTTAATATTGAATTAAAAGATTTAAGAGATAACTTACCAGAAAATAAAGATACTGCAATATATTTAACATGTCAAGTTGGAGTAAGAGGATATTTGGCTCAAAGAATTTTGCTAAATTTAGGCTATACAAAAGTATATAATTTAAGTGGAGGCTTAAAAATATACAAACAAGTTGAAATGAATTTAAAAGCTAAGTATACTTCAAGCTTAACTAATAGTAAGGTTACAGCTGAAAATGCTAAATTATTAGATGCAAGAGGTATGCAATGTCCTGGTCCAATTAAGGAAACTTTTGCAGTAATGAATGAGATTGAGAATGGTGAACAATTAAAAATATTAGTAACTGACTGTGGGTTTAGTGAAGATATTTTATCATGGTGTGAAAAATGTGGACATAGTCTTGAATATGTTAAGACGCTAGATGATGGTAGTTATGAAGCACTTATCACTAAAGGAAAAGAAGAAGGGTGCAAACTTACAACAGATGAAAATAAAGATAAGGGTACTATCGTGCTATTTAGTGGAGATCTTGATAAAGCTCTAGCTACAATGATAATTGCTCAAGGAGCACAAGCGATGGGAAAACAAATGACAATCTTTGCGACCTTTTGGGGACTTAATGCACTCAGAAAAAGTGAAAATATAAAAGTAGAAAAAACTTTATTTGAAAAGATGTTTGGATTTATGATGCCAAGAGGTGCTAATAGATTAGGCATTTCAAAAATGAACATGGGTGGCCTTGGGTCTAAAATGATTAAAGGAAGAATGAAAGATAAAAATGTTGAATCACTTCCTGAGATGATTAAGCAAGCACAGGAAATGGGAGTTGTAATAATTGCTTGTACAATGAGTATGGATTTAATGGGGATTAAGAAAGAAGAATTAATAGATGGTATTGAATATGCTGGAGTAGCTAAGTATGTTGGTGACTCTAGTGGAGCTGATTTAACGCTATTTATTTAAGGTGAAAATAATGGATATTAATGAGATAAAAAATTTTGAAAATATTAATGTAATAGATATACGTGAAAAGAATGAATATGATCAAATGCATATACCAAATACAAAGAATATTCCAATGATGGGTCTTATTGCTAATCATACGCAGTTTCTAAGCAAGAATGAAAAATACTACATTATGTGTTTATCAGGTGGAAGAAGTCATCAAGTAGTTGCTTATTTAAAATCACTAGGCTATGATGTTGTAGATTTAAAAGGTGGAATAAGTAGTTATAAATTTTAATTAAAAAATCCTATTTCTAGTAATTTTAAGAAATTAGGATTTTTTTATAACAACTATTTATATTAATTTTTTAATGCTAAGTTATTTACAGTAGTAATTGGACAAATGCTGCACCAAGTTCTTGGACGATAAATTAGGCCAAGAGTTATTCCAATTAAAATCGTTGTAAGCAACATTGAAAATAATTTATATGATAAGTGAGTAAGAATAGTATTAAATTCAAATGTTACTAATTGTGGTGTAGTAGGTACTTTTATAAATAACAATATACTTGTTTGATAAAATGGTTCTTGTTTGTTTGTTGCTACTAATATTGTTGAAATAATGACTAAAATAAAACCTACTATAAAATATATAAAAAAACTATTTCTTATATATTTATTTGAAAATATTTTTGGAGTTTTGTTTTTAAGTGATATTTCTGTCATTTTAGATAATAATTTTCCTCTTGGACATGCCTTTTGACAAAAGGTACGATTTTTATATTTTGATAAAGTATAAAAAGGTGCAATCATACATAGTATTCCAAGTAATGCAAAATTAATATTTATTAGTGATAAAATAACAAATACTAATGGTAATAAATAAACTAAATTAATAAACTTTTTCATATTTCCTCCTTTTCCCTAGTATATTATATAATAAAAAAACATATTACTCAATAGTAATATGTATAAATTATAAAATATTATTAGTTAATAATTCAAGTGTTTCAAATAACTTCTTTTCATCCCAGTTCCACCATTGCATATTTTCCAATTCTTCAATTTTTTTATCATCGAATCTTTGTTTGATAAATTTTGCAGGGTTTCCTCCATAAACAGTATAAGGCTCAATATTTTTACTACAACAGAATTAGCAGCTACAATAGCTCCATTTCCAATTTGTATTCCTGGCATAATTGTTGAGTTTTGTCCAATCCAAACATCATTTCCAATTATTGTATTTCCCTTATATGGTAAATTTTTAATTTCTGGAGTGGTTTTCTCCCATCCATTTTTAAAGATGTAAAATGGGTAAGTTGTAATTGCATTCATAATATGATTAGCACCATTCATGATGAATGTAGTACCCTCAGCAATAGCACAAAATTTTCCAATAATTAGTTTATCTCCAATAAAGTCATAGTGATGTTGAATATTATCATAAAACAATTCTGGAGATTTATTATTGTCACTATAGTAAGTATAATCACCAATTTCTACATTAGGCCTTTTAGGTAAATTTGAAATATAACATACAGTTTTTATATTTTCAATTGGATAAAGTTTATTTTTATTTGGTCCAAACATCATTTCACCTCATTTATTTATTATTTTGAATAAAGTGCTTTAATTTATCTAAACCATAGATAATTGCTACTCCAACAATGAAAAATATTATACTAAATGAATTAAAAGAAAGTTTTTCTAACCCTAAATTAATATTGGTTGCCTCATTTACTAGTGTTGTAGGCCCAATAATTAGAGAATAAATAGAGCCAAGCATTAGTCCAATAATTAGATACACAACCTTACTTCTATAACTGTGAAGAGCTTTACTAATTATTTTAGAAGTAAATTTTAATCCAAATAAAATTCCTAGTCCAAAAATCAATACAATCAATATATTTGAGAAGTCAAATTTTAAAGTTGTCTTTATACTATTCATAATAGTAGAATAAAGCCCAAATATTATTAAAAGTGTTGAGCCAGATATACCAGGAAGAAGCATTGCACTAATAGCAATGGCTCCAGCAATAAATATATAAATGTATGAAATAAGTGTAAGATTAGAACTTAGTAATGATAAGTTTGAGCTTGAAAAATATGATATTGCAATAACAATAGTTGAACCAACAATAATAAAACCCTTATCTAGATGTTTATTTTTTAAAATTTGTTGCTCTTCCAATATGATAAATGGAATTGAAAATACTATAAAACCCAAAAAGAGTGAGGTCATTTCATAGGTATGCTCATGCATTAAATTTGTAATAATAAATACTGCAATAACAAAGCCAACTATCCAACCAATAGCCAGCTTTATTAAAAATATTACTGATTTCTTTTTTTCTAAAATAGTTGCCTTTGACATCAATACATTTATTGAATTAATTAGTTCGTCATATTTACCAAGAATATAAGCAATTGTTCCACCGCTAACTCCAGGTACACTATCTGCAAAAGCCATTAAAAAGCCAGTAAGCATAGTAAAAAAATTATTTCTCATTTTCTTCTCTCTCTCTGTTAATATTAATTTGGATAGCAGCAAAATGATAATAACTATATACCCCAGCAATTAATGCTCCAATAGTTGCAAGAAGCATATCATTCATAGTATCCTTTAGATCTAGTCCCACAATTCTTCCTGATGGGCGCATATTTTCTTCTAGATTAAAGTTATTAATATCTTCAACAATGAAACCTCGCTGCATATTTCCATCAACTATATAATCGTAACTAAATTCATAAAATTCCCATAGCACAGCTGCAGACAAACTAAGTAAACAACCAATAATAATTAGAAATATAATATCACTTTTGGTTTTATACTTTCCAAAGCGATGTCCGATTACATAACTAACAACAATTATTGAAAATAGTCCAATTAATACTCCTGAAGACAGGTGTAGAGCATCATCCCACCATGTAAATGCTTCGTAGAAGTTTAAGTAACTTCCAAGGTATGTTGAAAAGTATGCAAAAATCATTGCGATGTAGTAAAACTGATCGGGAATATATGAGAATTTATCTTTAAATATATGTCTTGTAAGTATATATACAGATAAAAATAGTATAGATACAATTAAAGTAACAACTTGCTCTGATATATTTGCATCTTGATTATTGGTATAAATGTTATATACTATTGAAATAATTATTAAGACAATAGCTAGTGAAAAAGCCGATATAATAAATCGGTTCGATATCTTTCCAAATTTTGAATTATTATTTTCCATATTCCACCCCTTCTATTTAATAATTATACCAATTATATGCTGTAAGTACAATAATTACAATAAATATTTTATAAACTAAATTAAATGTCAATATACTTAACTATTTTGTAGGAATTTATTTTCTATCAATTATATTGCATTTAAAAAGTGATTGTGATATAATTATACAAATTATAATGAATATAATAGAAGGAAAGTGTAAATAATGATAAAAAATTTTAAAGCAAAATTAATAGTTTCATTAATTTCCATGGGATTAATTAGCCTTTTATTAAACCCTCTTTTGAATGAAGTTAAGGCGCAATCAAGTGTTACGTTTGAAGAGCAATTTCCGAATCCACATACTGCTGAAGTAATGGCATCATATTTTGGCAAGGCAGTCACTGATGTAATTGATGATACGGATTTATCTACATCAAGTCTTTCTTTGAATAGCCAAGAATTGACAGATATTACAGGGATAACAATTTTTACTGAACTCTCTGGACTATTTTTAGATAACAACCAGCTTACAAAACTACCAGACAATTTTAATGAATTATCTAACTTAAGATTAGTCAGTCTAAGTAATAATCAACTTACAAGTTTACCAGATAGCTTTTTAACAATGGTTAGTAGATTTAGTTATTTAGGGTTAGAAGGAAACTTGCTGCCTTCTGATTATGAGGTAGTAATTCAAGAAAATGGAAATAGCCATAGTTATTTAACTCAAGATAAACTTGTAGTTGATCCGCTTTCAAATACAGTTACAATAAGAAGTTATGCTGACTATGAATCACTAGATTATCCTTTATTAACTAATTTACAATCTGTTAATGAACTCTCTTCAGCACATATATATATGCTTGAAAACTACGTTGATGAAAATATGGAACCTGTTAATATTGATGATTATTTTTTTAGTAATGGGGCTGTGAGAAAATCAGGAAAAGTTTATGCTCAAGTAAGAGCAACAGGAACAGGGGTTTTTCCAAATACTAGTGATAATGCTTTAACTGATGACTATATTGAGTTAAACTTTGAAGTAATCTTGTATAATCTTTCATTTGATTTAAATGGTGGGGGAAGCTCTACACCAGCCAGTCAAATATTAAGTGAAGGAGAAAAGGGTGTACAACCAGATAATCCCACAAGAGAAGGGTATACGTTCAGTGGATGGAACACATCAGCTGATGGTAGTGGATATATATGGAATTTTGATTCAAATACGATGCCAGCAGAAGATGTAGTATTGTATGCACAATGGGAAGAAAATACTCTTCCAAAAACAGGTATTACACGTAATGTTATACTATTTAGTACTTTAGTTGTATTAGTTGGAGCAAAATTAATACTCATTAATAAAAAGTATTAAAATAAGTTTTATTAATTAAGAAAATTAAATACTAAAATTTTATAAGTAAATAATTTATATAGATTGATTTCTACGGTATAAAGAAATCAATTTTTTGCATATAACTATTTTAATATTTCTTTTCAAAATAATATTTGTCTATTATTGTTTATGGATTGTGATTTTGTTATAATGGTTTATAAGGGGGATTTGACATGAAAGAAATATTAAATGATTTAAGAGGCTTGCCAACTTTAATGCTTGGATTTACACTAATGGGATTTGGAATTTGGATGCTTAAAGAATCAGAACTTGGAATGCCTCCGTGGGATTGTTTGACACAAGGTTTATCAAATTTTTTACCTTTTACATTTGGACAACTTAGTCAAATTTCAGGACTAGTTATTTTAGTTATTGCAATATTATTAAAAGTGTATCCTGGAATAGGAACAATTTTAAATATAATATTTATCGGAGTATTTTATGATTTGTTTGACAATATTTTTAATATCAGTATAGATATGATGGCTGTAAATATTCTATATGTCATAATAGGATCATTTGCAATGTCACTTGGAACAGTTTTATATATGAGAAAAGGACTTGGCCAGGGACCACGTGATAGTGTTATTTTAGGTGTTTATAGACTCTATACGATAAAGTATGGGTTTATTAAATTTGGAATTGAAGCAGTAGTTTTAACAATTGGAATTATTTTGGGAGGGACTGCAGGACTTGGAACAGTCTTAGCCTTATTTTTCATCAGCTTCTTTACTCAAGAAATTTTAAATAAAATAAAGCTTGATCCTAAAACAATTGAACACAAGTACTTACACAAATATACTTTTAAGTAATTTTTAAGTAACAAATGTATTATTTAAAGGGAGGTGATATAAATGAGACTACTTTTATGTGAAGATGAAGTGGATATTTCTGATACTTTAGTTGAAATTTTAAAATTAAATAAATATTCAGTTGATGCAGTATACGATGGAGAAGAGGCACTTGATTATTTAGAATTTGGAAATTATGATTGTGTTATTTTAGATATAATGATGCCAAAAAAATATGGGTTAGAAGTTTTACAAATAATTAGAAAAATGGGGAATAATATTCCTGTTATTATGTTGACGGCAAAATCAGAACTTGATGATCGAGTACTTGGTCTAGATAGTGGAGCAGATGATTATCTTGCTAAACCTTTTGAAATTAAAGAACTGTTGGCAAGAATAAGATCAATTACTAGAAGACAGAGTGAATTTGTAGATAATGTACTAGAATTTTCAGATTTAAAATTGAATCGTGCTACTTATGAACTTATTTGTGATGAAAAGACTACAAAGCTTCCACCTAAAGAATTTCAAATGTTGGAAATGCTGATGAAAAATCCTAAGCAGTACATCTCAACTGATCACTTTATGGAGAAGATTTGGGGTTATGATAGCGATGCTGAAATAAATGTTGTGTGGGTTTGTATTTCAAGTGTAAGAAAAAGGATTAATGAAGTTTGTAATAATGTGTCATTAGTTACTTCAAGAAAGATGGGATATAGACTGGAGGCACAAGATGCTAAGAAAACTTAGAATTAAATTTGTAGTTGTTTCTGTTACTGCAGTCAGTATTATACTTTTCTCTATTGTGGCTTTCATTAATATTACTAACTATATAAATGTTCAAGAGCGTAGTAATAATATATTAGATACATTGATTGAAAATGATGGTAGATTTCCTCAAGGTCCTGATCACAAAAATAAGGAAGATTTTGGGGTAGAAACACCTTTTTCAACAAGGTTCTTCACTGTTAGAATTGATTCTAATAATAACATTATTAGCGTTAATACAGAAAAGATTTCTGCAGTTGACTATGATAAGGTTAAAGAATATGTCGAAATAATTTTAGAAAATGATAAAGAGATTGGGTCTGTTGATGATTATGAATATGAAATTAAAACTAAAGATAGTGAAAGCTTAATTGTTTTTATTGATAATTCTAGAGAGTTAGATATGTTTAGATCTATTCGAAATACTAGTATATTATACAGTGTAATAGGAATTATAGGTTTTTGCCTACTTTTAATTATATTTTCAAAGAAAGCTATTAAGCCAATTACTGATTCTTATGAAAAGCAAAAGCAATTTATTACTGATGCTAGTCATGAGTTAAAAACACCTCTTACTGTTATTAATTCTAGCACGGATGTAATAGAGCATAATTATGGTAGTGATAAGTGGAGTGCTAAAATAAAAAATCAGGTAAACAAAATGTCTCTGCTTATTGAAGATCTTATTGTACTCACAAGGCTTGATGAATCAGGAAATAAATTTAATAGAACAGAATTTGATTTTTCAAAATTAATTAATGATATAGTTAGCGATTTTTCAGAAAATAGAAAATTTAAAATTGATATGAAAGATAATATTATGGTTTATGCTTCATATGATGATATAAATAAACTTTTACACATTTTAATAGAAAATGCTGTGAAGTATAGTAAAGATGATAAAGATATACAAATTAAAGTTTCAAAAAAAGGAAGAAAAGTATTATTTTCAATTTATAATTATTCTGATGGACTGGAAAAAAAGGATTATAGTTGTTTATTTGAGAGATTCTATCGTCTTGATAGTTCTCGTAATAGTAAAACTGGAGGGCATGGAATTGGTCTTTCAATTGCTAGTACAATAGTTGAAAATCATCGCGGTAAAATTCGTGCATATAGTAATGATGGCGAGCAAATGATTTTAGAATTTACTTTATAGTACTAATTATTAAATTTGTGGTATTGTAATAGAATTAATTAAATAGAGAATAACAACTAAAGTAATAAGATGAATTAGCTTTCATTTTATTATTTTTTTAATTTAAAAATATTATGTATACATTTAAGTTAACTTTAAGTTAGATATATATACTATGTTTGTAGAGGAGGAGGTATATTATGAAAAAAGGACAAGTATTTAATCGTAAAGAAATAAAGTATGTTATAACAAAGCATCAAAAAGAAGACCTCGTTGAATATATGCAAAATTATATGGTAAAAGATAAATATAGTGATAAAAATATCATTAGCGTTTATATAGATACTCCGAGCAAAAGGTTAATAAGAAATTCGATGGAGAAGCCAATGTATAAAGAAAAATTGCGTATTAGAAGCTACGGTGTAGCTAATGACTCTAGCGAAGTTTTTATGGAAATAAAGAAAAAATTTAAAGGAATAGTATATAAGCGTAGAGTGAGTATGAGTTGCGATGATGCAAATTGTTATTTGAAAGGTAAAAATTTAGATGGAGGACAGGTATTAAAAGAGGTTGATTACCTTAAGCAAGTATATGGAAATTTAGAAAAATCAATGTACATGTCTTATTATCGAGAAGCATATAAGTGTTTAGAGGATGAACATTTAAGAGTTACATTTGATAGTGACGTAGTTGCAAGAGTTGAGGATATATCTTTGACATCTGAAATATACGGACATAATATTTTAGATGAAAATTTAGTGATAATGGAAATTAAAACTCTATATGGATTTCCTGAGTGGTTAAATTATTTTCTAAGCAACAATAAGATATATAAAACACCTTTTTCAAAATATGGAAAAGCTTATAAAGATTTAGTATTAAATCAAGGAGGGGAAATATGTTAAACGGAGAAATGAGTTTGGTTAATTTTAGTATTGGAATGTGTGTATCTATAGCTCTGGGATTGTTTATTAGCTTGACATATATGTATAGATCTAAGCATACAAAAAGTTTTGTTGTTACACTCTCAGTACTACCTGTGATAGTTAGTTCTACTATATTTGTAATTAATGGAAATATTGGAGCAGGAGTAGCTTTAACAGGAGTATTTAGCTTAATAAGGTTTAGATCTGTTCCTGGTTCTGCAAAGGAAATTGGAGCAATATTTTTAGCAATGGGTGCTGGTTTAATTGTTGGAATGGGATATGTATTATATGCAGTTGTATTTACTATTATACTTGGATGC
>JBKEBI010000002.1:0-1941 GCA_047973085.1 Bacilli bacterium
TGTTCTTGAGCAATTTGAGCTAAACGATTAGTATTATTACTATTAACATCCCCAACTACAATTAATAAATCAATATTATCGGCATTTTCGTAAACAGCTTCTTGTCTTTGTTGCGTTGCCATACAAATCTCATTATGAATTTCAATATTAGGGAATAGTAATTTTGATTTTTCTATTATTTTGATAGTATCCCACATGGACATTGTAGTTTGATTTGTAATAATTATTTTATTATTATCAATGTGCAAGTTTTCTAAATCTTCAATACTTGATATCAAATGTATTTTTTCAGGATTAATAGCAATCGATCCTTCAGGTTCTGGATGATTTTTTTTCCCAATATATAAAACGTCATAGCCTGCTTTGGTTTTTTCTTTTATCAAATCGTGAGTTTTATAAACATCAACACATGTTGCATCAATAACATCAAGACCTTTATCAATTGCCTTTGCAATCACTTTATAGCTTGCTCCATGTGCCGTAATAATGACTGTACCTGTTTCAATTTCATCAAGCAATTCTTCACGTGTTTTTCCATTTAAGGTGATTACCCCATGACTACTAAAAGCATCAGTAATTATGTGATTGTGAACAATTTCTCCTAAAATATATATTGGTCTTTTAAGTTTTTTATTTTGCATTGCAATAGCAACATCTTGCAGCGCACTTACAACACCGTGGCAATAACCTCTTGGCGTAATTTTAATAACTTTCATATACTTCCTTTCAATCGTTTAAATTATACCACAACGCTTGAAAAATCATTCTCGGACATTCTCTAAAAATGAAATAAAAAATATTTTATGGGAAGAAAAGAGAATTTTTTCAAATAATATATATATACGGAAAGGAGGATAATGCTAGATAAAGGCTATTTAGTCTCTCAGAATATTAACAAGCATAACCGTGAGCAGTATTTGAAAGCATTTATTATTGCGGGTGCTTATGATGTAAAGCGTTTAGAAATAATTTTTTCGCGCAGTACGAAAACTATGTATAAGGATATGAAAAAGCAAAAAGATATGTTGCTTTCAGAAGTGGAATCTAAAAATAATACTCTAACGTATAGTGATTTACAGCAATACATTAATTATGTATACGATACAATATATTCATCTATTTCTTTTTTATCTATTGCAGAACGTCGCAAATTGGTTAAAGAAATAATTCACAATTTAGAGAGAAATTTTAATGCTTCTTTCATTGATGATGATCCAGTAAAATTAAAAGAATTATCGATTGAAATTGGAGTTAGGGAAAAAACAATATATTTAAATCAGTTTTATAATCAACAGAGCAACTACATATTTTTCAATCATCATAGAATTAAAAAATTCACAAAACAGTTGATCGATGTGATGAAAGAACATTATTCATTAATGAGGATTGACATATTATTAACTGATTTAGAGGGAAAAGTAATTGAAAGTTGGCTTGGTTATCGATATAATATTTTAGAAAATCGTAGGGGCAAGGAAATATCAAACCATCCACAGGTTTCAATATTGATTAAAAGTTTTTTCAAAGAAAATCTATTAAACATTAACGATTATGAAGTTAGTAAACTGAGTGAAATCATTGTTAAACATATCAAGTTTGATTATATGAAAGTGAATATATTAGCTGAAAATAAAGAAATCATGGAATTGACTAAAAGACAACTATCCTTAAAATTTAAAGATATAAAATTTACTTCTTATAATGAATGTGATATTCAAGTAATACCAAAGGATTTAGAAATTGACAAAGTAAAAATTGAAACAAATTTAATATTCAATGATAATGATTTAAAGAAGTTAAAAGAATTTTTACGAGAAAAATAAAAAAGTTTGAAAAATGAATGATTTTGTAGTATATTAGTATATAAAATATTATTATTGACAAGCAATTTAATATAATGTATATAATGGAAATTTAAACCACTATATTTATTAAATATAC
>JBKEBI010000053.1:0-17971 GCA_047973085.1 Bacilli bacterium
CAACTCACTGTGCTTCATTACCCGATGCAGTTTATCTAAATTGTCATAGTTCGCGTGAAAAAGAGTTGTTTTTATAAAGGATAAATATATTACTACGCCACTTACTTATGAAAAAGTTAAAGATTTAAAAATGGGAGATTTTATATTTTTAAGTGGAATAATTTATACAGCAAGAGATGCAGCTCACGAAAGATTTGTAAAATTGATTGAAGATGGAAAAGAGCTACCTTTTCCTCTACAGGATGCAACAATATATTATGTTGGGCCAACACCAACTAAGCCAGGACAAGTAATTGGGTCTTGTGGACCGACGACTTCGTATAGAATGGATACCTATTCTCCATTGCTAATTAGTAATGGATTGAGAGGAATGATTGGTAAAGGCAAGCGTAATCCTGAAGTTATTGAGGCTATGAAAAAATATCACGCTGTTTATTTAGCAGGTATTGGTGGGGCTGCAGCACTTACAGCTGACTGTATTGTGTCTCAAGAATTGATTTGCTATGAAGATTTAGGAGCAGAAGCTGTTAGAAAGTTAGAAGTAAAAAATATGCCTTTAATTGTAGCAATTGATATTAATGGGAATGATATTTTTGAGAGGTGATAAAATGAGCGACATATACAATGATGCATTAAAATTACATAGAGATCACATTGGGAAAATAAGTATTGTTTCCAAGGTTTTAGTGGAAAATAAGGAAGAATTATCTCTTGCTTATTCTCCAGGCGTGGCTGCTCCATGTCTAGCAATTAAAGATAATAAAGAAGAAATTTACAATTTGACAGCAAAAGGTAATTTAGTAGCTGTTGTTAGTGATGGAAGCGCCGTTTTAGGACTTGGAAATATAGGTGCTCATGCTAGTCTTCCAGTAATGGAGGGAAAAGCAGTACTTTTTAAAGAGTTTGGAAATGTAGATGCATTTCCTATTTGCTTAAATACACAAGATACAGAAGAAATAATTAAAACATGCAAATTAATTGAGCCTTCCTTTGGAGGGATTAATTTAGAAGATATAAGTGCTCCGAGATGTTTTGAAATCGAAAGAAGACTAAAAGAAGAATTAAATATTCCAGTTTTTCACGATGATCAGCATGGGACAGCAATTGTATGCTTGGCTGGTATTATTAATAGTTGTAAATTAACTAATAGAGATTTAGCAGATGTAAAAGTTGTGTTATTTGGAACAGGTGCTGCAGGTGTTTCAATTATAAATTTGTTATATGATTTAGGAGTATCAAATATTGTTGCTTACAACAAAGAAGGTGTTGTAAATACTGCTAATATAGAAAAAAGTGATGAGTATGTTAAAGAATTATTTAATAAAGGAATTATTACTGATGCAGCAGATAATATTGAGTTATTATTTGATAATGCCGATATTTTTATTGGAGTAAGCTCTGCTAATTTAGTAACAGAAGAGATGATTAAGAGGATGAATAAAAATGCTATTATTTTTGCGATGGCAAATCCCACGCCAGAAATAGCACCAGAAATAGCCAAAAAAGCGGGAGCTTTAATTGTGGGTACTGGTAGAAGTGATTACCCTAATCAAGTTAATAATGTATTAGCATTTCCAGGAATTTTTAGAGGAGCACTAGATTCCAAAGCAAAAGCAATTACTGAAGAAATGAAAATAAGTGCAGCGTATGCTATAGCAAATGTTATTAAAGATGAAGAACTTAGTGCTGATTATATTATTCCTTCACCATTCAATAAGGATGTTGCTGTTGCTGTTAGTAAGGCAGTATTTGAAATAGCCAAAGGTGAAAAAAATGTTTAAACGATTATTGATATTTACATCTCTAATATTGATTTCTTGTTCTAGTGAAGAAAGTATTGAAGTTACAAATGATAAGCTTTTTAATGGCTATAGCTATCCGGTTGAAGGTGGGATAACTTCTACATATTCAAGTGATGATATAAATATCATTTTCTTTTACAATATAAAGAGTAGTAATTTATTTTCAATATGTTCAGGAGAGTTAGTAAAAATAGAGGATAATGAGATTGAAATAGATTGTACTACAGGAGAAAAAATAGTATACTTTAAAGTTGAAAGTATTGATATAAAAGAGGATGAAAAAGTTCAGGCAGGAGAAAAAATAGGTAATCTAGAAGCAGTTGGATCTTTAGAAACTTCTAGATACAAAGTTAATATTGAATTTTATCTTGATAAAACTGATTTAAGTAAGTCTCTTACGGATCAAGAATTTATTGATTATTTAAATATAGAAAGGGAAGATTATGAAAAAGAGTAATGAAGAATTAGGATGGTTAGGATTACAATACATAGTACTGATATTAATTCTATTTTTCATTTATGGAATAGTCAGGTACGATGATAATGTAATTTCTGGGTTTATTACAATAATAACTAGTACCAGTATTTTAATTACAGACTATTTGACAATAGCAGGATTTAGTGCTACAATTCTTAATGTTATTTTAATTTTAGTATTTAATTTAGCGCTTTTAAAAATTAACAAAATAAAAGTTCGTGGTGTTACTTTTGCAGCATTTTTTACAGTATTTGGATTTGCTTTTTTCGGGAAAAATATTGTTAATATTCTTCCAATATATTTGGGAACATATTTATTTTCTAGATATGAAGAAGAGAAATTTTCTAAATACTTGGTTATTGCAATGTTTGCTACAGGACTTGCTCCTGTTGTTTCATTTGGGTTTGATTCTTCAATTTTTCAAATCTTATTAGGAATCTTATTAGGAATTTTATACGGATTTATAATTCCAACATTTTCTGCTCATGTTATTAGATTTCATAATGGTTACTCACTATATAATATAGGTTTTGCTGGTGGAATTTATGCAATTCTTGTATATGGAATATTAAAAATTTTTGGAATTGAAAATACAATTATATCAGATTTTGAAACTAGTTATTCACTAGAATTAAATTTAATAATCTTATTAATTTCAGTGATGTATTTAGTACTTGGATTTAGAGGGCAAACTAATAACAAGTCATATAAAAAACTACTTTCAATGAGTGGTAGGGCAGTAACAGACTTTACAATGATATTTGGAAAATCACTAACATATAAAAATATTGGTATTGTAGGAATACTTACTCTTATAGTAATGATACTATCTAGAGTACCAACAAGTGGGATTGTGTTTGGTGCAGCATGTACTATTATTGGTTTTGCTTCTTTTGGTAAACATCCAAGAAATATTCTTCCATTAATTATAGGAGTTCTCATTGCTGGTTTTGCGGTAAATAGAGAAATTGATTCTTCGATTTTAATTATTGCAATGTTTTCTACAACACTTGCACCAGTTGCAGGGGATTTTGGAGTTTTTGCAGGCTTGATAGCAGGTGTAATGCACTACAGTATTGCAGTAAATACAGCCGATTGGCAAGGTGGTATGAATTTATATAATAATGGATTTGCCTCAGGCTTTGTAGCAGCAATTATGGGTAGTGTACTAGATACGATAGATTTAAATAAATATTTTAGAAAAAGGGAGTGTTGAAGATGAACCATTTTGATAAAAAAATAGGTAAAATTATAGATGAACTAACAACATTTTTATTAAAGAAAAAATGTAATGATATAGAGATTAAAGTACATAAAGATACTACTAATACACAACTTACATTTCAATTTCAATTTAATAATTCTAAAATTCTTGAATTATTAGAAGAAACACTTAGTCAAGAACGAGATGAATGTATTGAAGAGTATGGTTGGGAACTACTTGGTGAAAATGATTGTAGTGGAGAATTAAATCTAGTAGGAATGTGTATGGATAGTTTTGATGTAGAAATCAATGATGATATAGCCAAGATTTTTTTAACTAGAAAAAATTAGTAAATTATTAAGATAAAATATGGATTTTTATATATAATAGAAAATATGAATAGAATTAATTTAAAACTAAAAGGATTAACTTTAAATACAAAAGCTAATCCTTTTAGTTTTTTAATCTATGGTACTGAATTCAAAAATATGAGTTTAGTATCATAAACTGATTTTATTGCATTTCAATAGCTTCAACTGGACACTCACCAACGCAAGCTGCACAATCAATACAACCTTCATTAACATGTGCTTTTCCATCGTTCATAGAAATAACTTCAACTGGACAAGCGCTAACACAAGCTTCACATCCAATACATGTATCTTCAATAACAAATGCTGGCATAATCTTACCTCCTTTAAAAGTAACCTAGTAATATTATATTATTATTTTTTATTAAATTCAAGAGATTTAATTAATAAAAACACAATTTATGTAATAGTTTATTATAAATCGTGAAGATTACTTTTTAGAAAAAAATATTAAACATATATAATAAAGAAACGTTATATGTAATATATAAAAAGTCATTGGTTGAAATTCAAAATATTATAAATGCTAATGAAGATATAATAGGAGCTGCAGATTTAGTTTTATATGAAGAATAGTGAGATACTCAAGATGGCTTTTTAGAATACTATGAAGCTGAAATGAATGAAAAGGTATCTGGCAAAAGAGTCGTAATTTTGGGTTGCAAAGATAAAGCTTGTTTTTCAGGTGTGTTTTGTGAAGCAACTGAATTAATTAGAGATAAAGTAGAAGAGTTAGGTGGAATTGTTACTTGTGAGAACATAAAAATTGATTGAGAACCAGTTGATAGTGAAGATAAAATTATTGAATTTGTGGCTACACTTTAGAACAAAAAAAGAGGCTTAGCAATATGCTAAACCTCTTTTTTTATTTAAGTAATTCTAATATAATTCCACCATACTCTAAGAATATTGGGGCAAAAACTAAAGAAACAATTGTCATAAGTTTAATTAAAATATTGATTGAAGGCCCTGATGTATCCTTGAATGGATCACCTACAGTATCTCCAACAACAGCAGCTTTATGAGCATCGCTTCCTTTACCACCATGCTTTCCACTTTCAATATATTTTTTTGCATTATCCCAAGCACCACCAGAGTTAGCCATGAAAATAGCTAGAACAACACCAGTACTTAATGCACCAGCAAGAAGTCCTCCTAATGCTTGAGGTCCTAAAAGAAGTCCTACAAGTAATGGTGAAGCAATTGCTAAAATACCTGGTAAAATCATTTCTCTAAGAGCAGCATCAGTTGAAATTGATACACATTTTGCATATTCTGGTGTAGCTTTTCCTTCCATAATTCCCGGAATTTCTTTAAATTGTCTTCTAACTTCGGCAATCATATCATGTGCAGCCTTACCAACAGAGTCCATTGTTAATGCGCTAAATAAGAAAGGTAAAATAGCGCCTATTAATAGTCCCACAACAACAGTTGGTTCAAGAATATTAATAGCTTCAAGTTTTACAGCAAATGCATAAGAAGAGAATAATGCTAATGCAGTAAGGGCAGCAGACCCAATTGCAAATCCTTTACCTATTGCAGCAGTTGTGTTACCAACAGAATCTAGTTTATCTGTTATTTCTCTTACGCTTCCATCTAAATGGCTCATTTCAGCAATTCCACCAGCGTTATCAGCAACTGGTCCATAAGCATCAATTGCGATAACGTTACCGCTAATACTAAGCATACCTACTGCAGCAAGTGCAATACCATATAAATCAGCAGCTTGATATGCAAGAATAATACCTACAGCAATTGTAAGAATAGGCAATGCAGTTGACTTCATTCCTACAGATAATCCACTAATAATAGTAGTCGCAGCACCAGTCTCAGATTGTTCTGCAATATATTTTACGTGCTTATACTCTTCAGCAGTATAAACTTCAGTTAAATAACCAATGATTAATCCCACTACTAATCCAATAATTATAGCTAAGAAATAAGTGAATGAATCAAACATGTAATAACTAAGACCAGCAGAAGCTAGTACTAGAATTGCTGATGCAATATATGTACCAGTTTTCAGTGATTTATGAGGATCAGTATTTTCATCACCCTTAACAAAGAAATTACCAATAATTGAAGCGACAATTCCAATTGCAGCAAGAAGTAATGGGAATAATACATATTCACTTTCACCAATATTTAATTGTGAAGCTCCAATACTAATACCAATTGTAATAGCAGAAATGATACTACCAACATATGATTCAAATAAGTCAGCACCCATACCTGCTACATCACCAACATTATCACCAACATTATCAGCAATAACTGCAGGGTTTCTAGGGTCATCTTCAGGAATTCCTGCTTCAACCTTACCTACAAGGTCAGCACCAACATCTGCAGCCTTAGTGTAGATACCACCACCAACACGTCCAAATAGCGCAACAGTTGAAGCACCTAGTGCATATCCTGTAATAACATCAGCTTCTTGGAAAATAATAAATACAATACTAAGTCCTAAAAGACCAAGACCAACAACTGTAAGTCCCATTACAGAACCTCCACCAAACGCAATCTTTAAAGCAGCGTTTAAACCACCTTTACTTGCAGCTTGAGCTGTTCTGGCATTTGCATTAGTTGCAGCCTTCATTCCAATAAATCCAGCAATTGCACTAAACGTTGCACCTAGTACAAAACATATAACTGTTTCAATACCTAAAGTTATCCCTAGTAATACAGATAATGCTACTACTACAATTGCTAAGAATCTGTATTCTCTTTTTAAGAATGCTAGTGCACCTTCTCTGATGTATCCAGCAATCTCCTTCATTCTTTCGTTACCTTCATCTGCTTTTGCAATCTTACTGTATAAAGTTATACTCACAATAAGCGCAATTACAGCTATGGCAGGAACTACATAAATTATGTTTTCCACTTTAAAATCCTCCTATTTATATATATAATACACAATTTTTATTATAACATATCCTATTATATGAAACAATATTTAATAATAAATTTAGTAATAAATGACTTTTATTGATGATATTATATTTAATACTAGTTAAAATGTTAAAAAATCTTTTCAAAAGCCCTTTTTTTTGATAAAATTGTATTGAGAGGAGTGGAATGCACATGAGGGTATTAGATAAAATTGTTAATTTCTTTACATACGAAGAAGATGATAAAGAAATTGAAAAGGAAAAAGAAAAAAGTGATTTAAAAAAAGAGTTAATGGAAGAACGAAAAAAATATGCTAAAAAAGAAAAATTTGATACTAAAAACATCTCTCCAGAAGAAGCAATTGAACCTGTAAAAAAACAGGTTATGTTTGTTGATGAAACATTTGAGAGAAAAGAAAAATCAGTAGAACATGTAGAAGCTAAAGCTCCTAGATATACAGATATGAATGAAAAGAAATTTAAGCCAAGCAGTTATATATCTCCAGTTCATGGATTATTAAAAGAGGCTGAAGAAGTTGAAGAATATAAAACAGAGATGAAAACTATTAGTGAAAGCGACTATAGTAAAATTAGAGATAAAGTTTTTGGTAATTCAGTTTTTGCTGATGAAATAGAAGAAGACAAAGAACAAAAGTTTTTCGCTACTAGTGAGATAATTGATTTGCAAAAAAGAATGCAGATAGATAGTGAGCAAGTTATGGATAAAGATTTAACTGTTGACGAAGCTTATAAAAGAGCAGAATTTGAAGGTGCTGAAATTAATAGTAAAACATTTACAGAAGGTGAAGAAGAAAATCCTCAATATTTATTTGATTTATTAGATGAATTGAAGGAGGATTCAAAAGATGAATAAGTTTTTTATGATTGGTATTAATGGAGTGGGGATGTCTGCTCTTGCTTGTATTCTAAAAAACTTAGGTAATGAAGTTGTAGGTAGTGATGTAGATGCAAAATTCTTTACTCAAGAGTTTTTAGATGAACTTGCTATAGAAAAGTATTTATTTAACGAATTTGATTTTGATGAAAATTATATTGTTATTGCAGGAAATAGTTTTGCTAAAGAGTTTCCAGAAATTAGTAAGGCATTTACTCAAGGAAACAAAGTATACTATTACTATGAATTTTTAGGTGAAATGTCTAAATCCACTCCATCAATTGCAATATCAGGAACTCATGGTAAGACAACAACAACGACAATGCTTAGAGACATATTAAGTATTAATCACGATATTTCATATCTTATTGGAGATGGACATGGTAGAGGAGTTGCTAATGCAAAATATTTTGTATTTGAGGCTTGTGAATATAAAAATCATTTTCATAGTTATTTTCCAAAATATGCGATTATTACAAATGTAGGGTATGATCATCTTGACTTTTTTCCTACTAAAGGCGAGTATGAAGAATCATTTGTTGAGTTTGTAAATAATGTGCAAGATAAAGTTATTGTATGTGGTGATGACACAGATGCATATAGAATTTTTAAGAACAATAGTAATGTTATCTTTTATGGAACAGAAGATTATTGTAAAATACAAGCTAAAAATATAGATTATGTTGATTCAGGTAGTAAATTTGATATTTATATAGACAACAAGTTTATTTGTAATTTTAATACAGAGACTTATGGGAAGCATAATATTTTAAATTTATTGGGATGCCTTGCTATTGCATATTTAGAAGGTGAAAATATTGAAGAGATATGTAATTTGTATAACGGTAAAATTCATCCTAAGAGAAGATTTGAAGAATATATTTATGAAGAGCAAATAATTATTGATGACAATGCTCATCATCCAAGCGAGGTCAAAAGTTTCCTTGATTCTGTATTTCAAAAGTATCCAAATAAGAAAGTGTTGGCTATTTTGGAACCACACACCGTAGATCGTTTACTTGAGTATAAATCACGTTTTGCTAAGGAATTAAACAGATGTGATGAACAGCTAATATTACCAGTAAAAATTCCTTTACGTGATGAAAAGAAATATGCTAATGGGCACGCAGAGAGTGATATTATGCTTGATGACTTAGATCATGGTATGTTTTATGATGAAAACTCATATGATTATTTGCTAACAAAGGAAAATTGGATTGTTTTATTCATGGGTATAACGATTTCTAGCTATACTAGAGCATATATTGAGAGATGTAACTTGCATTTTACCAGTAAATAAGATAATATTATAGTATAGAGAGGTGAGGCAATGGAAACGTTTAGTGATGTGTTTTCGGTTATAAATGGTGTTTTAATTGCTGTATTGGTTACTGTCTTAATTATTTTCCTAATTAAGCTTGTTCTTAGAATTAATTCTACAATGGATAGAGTTGATAATGTTTTAGATAGTGCCGAAGCAGCAATAGCAGAATTGACTGAAGTTACTGGAGAAATTAGAAAAACTGTTATGGACTTAAATTATAAGTTAAGTAAGTTAAATGTATTATTTGACACTCTAAATTCAGCGATAGTAAATATTAGTAATGTTAGAGATACGATAGCATCTAGATTATCAGGTGTTAAAAAGATTTTAAAATTAAAAAAAGGAGGAAATTCAAATGAGTAATAAAGGATATGGTTATGCATTTTTATCAGGAGTTTTACTTGGAGTGGCAGGGGGAATTTTATTTGCTCCTAAGAAAGGTGAGGAACTTAGACAAGATATTAAGATAAAATCTGATGAAGTACGCGAAAAAGTTGCCTCATATGATTATTCTGCTCACAAAGAAGCTTTTGTTAATAAAGTAGATAACTTTAAAGAAATGGTACAAGATATTGATAAAGAAAAGGTAAAAGATATTTCACTTGAAAGTTTAGAAAGCCTTAAGGGTAAAGCAGAAGATTTAGTTTCAACTGCAAAAAGACAAGTGAAAAAGAGTCATAAAAGTGAAGAAACTTCGGATTCAGTAGTTACAAAAGCAATTGAGGAAGATGAAGATTTATTTAATGATTTATAAAACATAAGCCTTTAGGGGCTTTTTTTAGGAGGAAGAAATGAAACTATCAGAAGAATTACAATGGCGTGGAATGATACACAGTGTTACAGATGAAAATGTCTACAATTTATTAAATGCAGGGAAGATTAGCTTCTATATTGGGGCTGATGCAACAGGTTCAAGTTTTCACATAGGAAATTTGGCTAGTATAATTGTTGCAAAACTGCTTCAAAAGCATGGAAATACTCCTTATTTATTACTTGGTGGAGCAACAACTAGAATTGGAGATCCTAAAGCAACAGGTGAGCGTAACATGATGAGTGAGGAAAAAATAGAAAATAATCGTTCAATGCTAAAAAAGGAAGCAGGGAGATTAATTGACTGCGAGATCGTTAATAATTATGATTGGTTTAAAGATATCGGATATATTGATTTTTTACGTGAGGTTGGAAAATATTTTAATATTGCATATATGATTAATAAAGATACTGTTAAAAGTAGACTTGAAAGTGGGATATCATATACTGAATTCTCTTATCAATTGATTCAAGCGTATGATTTTGCAATGTTAAATAAATTACATGGTATAACACTTCAAATAGGTGGACAAGATCAATGGGGGAATATTACTTCAGGTATTGAATATGTTCGAAAGAATGATGATTATGACTGTACGCTGTATGGCTTAACTGCTCCGCTTATATTAAAGTCGGATGGTTCAAAATATGGAAAAAGTGAATCTGGTGCAATTTGGTTAAATAAAGATCAAACTAGCGTTTATGATTTCTATCAATATTTTATTAATATATCTGATGATGATGCTTTGATGTTTTTAAAGAGGTTTACATTACTTACTCCAGTTGAAATTGAAAATATTTATGAAGAATTTTTAAAAGAGCCACATAAACGTCTTGCACAAAAAACAGTTGCATATGAAATAACTAAGCTAGTCCATGGCGAAGAAGGAGTAAACAGTGCAATTAGAATTAGTGATGCGCTATTTAGTTCAGACTTGAGTAATCTATCTAATGAAGAAATTGCTATGGGATTTAGTGACGTATATGTTGGAAATGTTAAAAGTGGAGAAAAAGTATTAGATATTTTAGTTGACAATGGCCTTGTTAAAAGTAAAAGAGAAGGTAGAGAGTTTATTGGAAATGGGGCTATTGCTATTAATGGTGAAAAAAATACTGATTTAGAACAAGAATTAGATATAAACTCTGCAATTAATGGGAAATATGTGCTTATAAAAAAAGGTAAGAAAAAATATTATTTATTTGAAGTTAGGTAGGTGTATGCTATGAATGAAGAAGTAATTATTATACATAATGACAGAGAATATCGAAAGACTGAATCAAAGAGTAGCTTTTTAACGAGATTTATTGTTAACACTTTAGCACTAGGAGCTGCTACTTATTTGATTAAAGATTTCTATATTAGTAGTATGGGGTTTTTAATACTTGCTGGTTTGATATTTACTATTCTAAATAGTATTGTAAAGCCTCTTGTAATATTTTTAATGTTACCCTTTTTGTTAATAACGCTTGGCATTTTATATCCGCTGGTAAATGTAATTGTTCTTAATATACTAGATTATATTATGGGAGATAACATGTCCATTGTAGGAGTGTTTAATGCAATACTCGTATCTATAATAGTTGCAGTTGTGAACTATGCTGTAACAAATTTATTTAAATAATTATATTTTAAAGAATTTAATAAACTAGTATCTATAGCACAAAAGCAAATTTGCTTCTGTGTTATTTTATTAAATGACACATATATATTTATATTGTTAAAATTTATTACTTTTCCTTAAATATAGTTGACAAATTATATAAAACAAGATAATATGCTTGTAGGAGGTACGCAAATGTTAAAAATTGAAAATTTAAGAATGGAATTTGGTAATTTAGTTGCAGTAGATGATTTATCTTTCCAGTTAGATACAGGTGAAATATTAGGGTTATTAGGTGCAAACGGTGCAGGGAAAACTACTACCTTTAGGATTATTTTGGGTATTTTAAAGCAAACTAGTGGAGAAGTGCAGTATAATGGTGAACATATTGATTTGAATAAAAGTAGTGAAATTGGATTTCTTGTGGAAGAAAGAGCGTTATTAACTAAGTACACAGTTTATCAGCAGCTAAAGTTTTTTGCTGATTTAAAGGGAATGAATAAAAATAAAGTTGATGAGAAGATTGATTACTGGCTTAAACATTTCAGTTTAAGTGATAAAAAAAATAGTAAGATAAAGCAGCTAAGTAAAGGTAATCAGCAAAAAATTCAATTTATTTCAGCAATCATTCATGAACCAAAACTTATTATTTTAGATGAACCATTTAGTGGACTTGATCCGTTTAATATAAATTTGTTTAAAAAAACTATTTTAGAACTGAAAGAAAAAGGGTGTTGTATTATATTTAGTTCGCACCGACTAGATCACGTAGAATTTTTTTGTGAAAATATTATAGTTTTGGTAGAAGGAAAAGCTGTTTTAAGAGGAAATATTATTGATTTAAAAAAGGAATCAGGTATTAATAAGGTTAAAATAATTTCAGAAATTCCTATTGTAGAATTAAAAAAATTAGAATATGTTAGCTCCGTAGAAGAAGTTGGTGACTTTAAAGAGGTGTACCTTTCTAATATAGATAATTTGAATAGTTTATTTGATGTTATAAAAAAATATTCTTGTTCACACTTCGCTTTGGAGTTACCGAGTTTAGAAGAAGTATTTATTAAGAAAGTGGGTATAAAATATGAAGCGTAATTTTTTTGTTATTTATAAGCATAGTATTCTTAATAAAATTAAATCAAAATCATTTTTAGTTTTTGCGATTGTAATGTTTCTTATTTCTCTTGCTAGTTCCATTGTTCCTGCTTATATTGAAACAAGCAAAGAGGAAGTCGTAGTGGGAGTAGTGACAAACAATGATAATTCTTTTCAAACTTTTGAATCAGTATCTAAAAGTTTATATCCAGATGTTAAATTTGAAGAAACAAATGATACGAGTAAATTTGATAAAGAGACGTTTGATTTTGTAATTGATATTGATGAATATACAATATACAGTTATGAAGGTAGTCTAGAAATCGAAGATCAAAATATGGTTGATGTATTGTTTTCTAGTTTTAATACAGTTTTGACTGCTAATGAGTTAAATTTAAATAGTGAAGATTTAAATGAATTGTTAGAAGCTCCTGAATCAAAATATGTTAACTTAGGTGAAAAAAAAGGAGAAGTGGACTATGGCAGTACTTCATATATATTTAATTATGTTTATACTGTTGTAGGTATGTTAATTCTAACAATTGGAAGTCAGTTTATTGGTCAGGAAATTTTAGAAGAAAAGACTACAAGAGCTATGGAAATTATCATGACTTCAGTTACAGCTGGTGCTCATTTATTTGCTAAAATTTTGAGTAACCTTACTTATATTGCAATTATAATTATACAAGCAGTAGTATTTTCTATATTAGGAGATAAACTTGCTGTTATGTTATTTCCTGATGTTTCATCAACTACGTTGCAAACAGCAGTGGATGGAATTAAAGATATGATAGCTAATAGTAATGAAAGTACAAGTATTTATATTCTAGCTATAATAATGTTCTTATTATTAGTTATTTCATTATTAATATTATTTACAATGGTTGCAACAATTGCAAGTTCTGTCACAACAACAGAAGAGTTTCAAAATGCAAATTCAATTATAACAGTTATTACTATTGCAGGTTATATAGCCTCGCTTATGATTACAAATATTGACTTAAGAGTTATTTTAAGTTATATTCCAATTGTTAATTTTTATATGCTTCCAGGTGTTCTCTTATCAGGAAATATAAGTGCAGGAATGGCTGGAGTTTCAGTAATTATTTCGATAGTATTTTATATAATGCTTTATATGGTGGCAAAAAAAGTGTACAGAGTAGGAGTACTTAATTACTCTGCAAATGGAATAATAAAAGTTTTTAAGCAGAGTTTGGGTTTTAAAATAAAATAGTTAAAAAGTATAAAAAAGAGGATAACCAAATGGTTAATCCTCGTTTTTATTAATTGGTAGCGAAGGAGGGGATCGAACCCCCGACCTTTCGGGTATGAACATAACGCTCTAGCCAGCTGAGCTACTTCGCCATAGACTGCTAATATAATATACCAAACATTTATGCAAAAAGCAAGAGTTTTTGAAAAAAACCTTTCAAATTTTATACTAGAATTAATACTAATAGTATTAATAGCTAATTAATCTATATATAAAAATTTCTAAAATTGAATAAAAATAGGATTATCAAAGCGATAATCCTATTAAAATAATGGAGAAAATAGTCTTGCAAAAGTTTCAATAAATCTTTTGTAATAACTTCTTCTTGACCATTTATATCTATCAATTTTTTTAGATAAATTTATGTCTTCTTCAAAAGAATCAATTATATCTTTTATAGTTTTGTCTTTATATAAAATCGCAGTGTTTTCAAAGTGAAGATGAAAGCTTCTAAAGTCAATGTTTGTAGTTCCAATTGAAGCAATGTGATCATCAATAACCATTATTTTTGAATGTAGAAAGTTTTTCCCATAAAAGTATATTTCACAACCACTTTCTAATAACTCTTCAAAATAAGACATTGTAGCTTGGTAAACTAATTTTTTATCTGGTTTGCCCGGAACAATAATTCTTACTCTTACACCACTCAATGCAGAGATTTTTAAAGCTTCTAATATTTCTGAATCAGGAACAAGATATGGCGTTGCTATCATTACATCTGTTTGAGCTTCCATGATTGCTTTGAAATATACATCCTTTAGTATTCCACGCTTAGAGTCTGGTCCATCATCTATAATTTGAACTCCACAGTATCCAGATTTTGGTTCTACTTCATATGTTTTTAAATATTTATCAGTTAATAAATTTTCATTTGTCCTATAAAACCAATCCTTGATGAATACAATATGTAAGCTTTTTACAGCTCCCCCTTCAATCATTAAGTGAGAATCGCGCCAGAATCCATAATATTTATCTTTGTGAGTATATTCATCACCAATATTTATTCCACCTGTAAATCCTATTTTTCCATCAATTACAGTTATTTTTCTATGATTTCGATAGTTTAATCCATCTAGCATTGTTTTTATAGATAATGGGTTAAAGAATTTTACTTGTCCTCCATATGACTCAAGTTCTTTTATTTTAGGAGAGCTAAATGACATTGCTCCAAAGTAGTCAAACATTGCTCTTATTTCTACTCCTTGCTTTGCTTTTTTACATAGTATTTCAAAAAGTTGATCAGCTATTTCTCCGTTTTTAATTATGAAATATTCAAGGTGAATATATTCTTCAGCCTTTTCCAATTCCTCAAATAATTTTGGAAAAAACTTATCACCATTATTTAGTAGAGTAGTTTTATTGTAAAAGTTAATTGGTTTATTTGATAATTTATCGATTAGTTTTACAAAATCCAATTCATTTTTAAAGTCTTTAACAAATTTATTTGGAAATACTGTCTCACTTTCAGCTTTCTTTAGTTGTTCTTTAGAAAAGATGTAGCCTCTATTTTTTCTAATCAATTCGTAATCTAATCCAAAAAAGATATATATTACCAACCCAATAATAGGTAGAAATAATATTATTAATATCCAAGTAAATTTTTCCTCATAACTTCTTCTATTTGCAAGTATTATAAATGCAGCAATGATATTAATTATTGCTATTATATTTACAATATATGAGGGATTTACACTTTCTGGAATAACTATAATTAATAGTAACAATACTGAAAGATTAGTTAAAATTACCAAAGCAGTTTTTATAGGATCTCTTTTCATAATTTCTCCTTTATTTATAAAATATTCTAGTGATATTATACCATTTATTTGAATATTATAAAATACTTTTTAATTTTATATAAAAAATAAAAAAAACTATTGCTTTTTCTCATTATCTTTGGTATATTATATTAGCAGTTGTTTTTAGAAAGAATATGGACCCTTAGCTCAGTTGGTCAGAGCTACCGGCTCATAACCGGTAGGTCACTGGTTCGAATCCAGTAGGGTCCACCATTTTAACTGTAATATAATAATAGGGGCCTATAGCTCAGCTGGTTAGAGCGCACGCCTGATAAGCGTGAGGTCGATGGTTCAAGTCCATTTAGGCCCACCATTTATTATTATGGCCCGTTGGTGAAGCGGTTTAACACACATGCCTTTCACGCATGCACACAGGGGTTCGAATCCCCTACGGGTCACCATGAGAGAAAACCGAAACTGCTTGCAGTTGGGTGTAAATATATAGCATCTTCCAGGTATATATTTTACGGAAACAGGTAACCCGCCAAGGAACACGATAAAAGAAGGTTGTCATATTTGTAGAAGAATAAGTTGGAAGAGAGTAAGCTAGCCCTTGGGCTAGCTTTTCTTTTTCAAAAAAGTATGCCTTAAAACTCTTGGAGGTGTATTATGAAGAAACAAAGTAAATTTTCAATTATGGAAAAAGTTGTTAAAAAAAAGAAATCAAATAATGTGTGCAGTATTGAAAAATTTTGTAGTAAATAAGATTTTGATCAGCTGCCAATAAAAAGGGTTCTGTTTTATGTTGATCCAAAACTGGTAAATAAAAAAAGTGTGGATATTGATTTATTACATTTTTGCAAATACTTTTTAAGGAATTCAGAACTTATAAAACAGAAGAATAAAGACGTTAATAAAAATAAATATTGGTTTGAAAATAAAATTAAAAATAAATATTCTAATTTAAGTAACGAGGAACAATATATAAAAATCAAAACAATGATTGTCAAGAAATATTATAAATATTTACAAGAATATAATTTATTATAAATAAGACTAAAGGAAACAGGTAACCCGCCAAGAAACATGATAAAAGAAGGCTGCCAATTAATGCTAATTGAATACTACGATATAGTTGTAATGTTCGGCAATTATATTTAAAGATGATGTTTTACTGCTTTTCCACGCGAGAAAATCTTGTAACGAACAGGGTATAAAGAATAATACAATTTACACTACGTATTAGCACCTAAATGCAGTTCACCAATTTCAGGCTGATGAAGTTGTATGCGTGAACAAAAAAAGAATTACTCGAGGATGAGTATAGTTTATTAGTGTTCTAGACCTGATCTAGTTTTTCGGATAAGCATGTAGAAATCGAAAGGAGAGAAATTATGAAACAAGGTATTTTAGAATTAAGTAACATTACTGATAGATTTGAAATAAATTTTGGTAATGATGAATATAATGTTGAATTAACTTCAGGAGATGTAATTGAGGTTTTAAGTGGCTCAGAATGGGTTAGAACTAGCATTGAGTATTATAATGGTTATTATTATACAAACAATCTTGTACAGCCATATGAGGGGCAAATAGTAAGAGAAATAACGTAGAGGTGGTAATTATGAATCATAATAAAATAATTTATTCATCAAATCCGTTGTATAACGGTAAGAAACAAGTAGCAATAGCAAAACATATTGCCAAGTCAACTGGATATTCTGTTGAAAAACAATATAGAATATTAACTCAGGCTTGTAGTAAGACCTATAATTATAAAGGTCAACGATTTAGTAATCATGATGTGTTTGTGTAGGTGATTTTATGAAATATGTATTTAGAGTATTTAATGGTATATACATTGATTCAAAAAATCAGTTATCAGTAATAGTTAAAGTATTTTTAATGTGTATTGCAATTTTATATTTAGTAGAGAAGGATATTGTTGATGGAAAGTTTTTACTAAATATAATAAATGGAAATAACGAATTAACTAGAAGTTTAGGAATATTATTTGTAACGTTTGGACTACTAGCATTAGTAATAATACATATGTTAAGTACATTTTTAAGAGAAGAGTGTGGATTTGCTTGGAAAACAGCTTTAATATCAGTTTATGTAGGAATTTTACTACTTGATATAATATTGTTTATCTACATATGGATTTTGATGTTTATAATATTGAGAGGTATAAAATTTTTAGTGAGATATCAGGCTGGAAAAGAATATAACAGAAGATGTACAGTATTTAAGTTAGAGAACAAAGATAATCTTCATGATTCTAGATGGGTATCTGATGAGATTAATATTATTCGAAAACAAGTTGAAGCAGAATATGGTGTAGATGTAGTTATGAGGAATTTAGGATATTACAAATAAATTAATTGCAATGTTATTTTAATTAATGAATTTTGAGAAAGGATATGATATAATGTATGTAATAATTATAATATCTATTATGTTAAATGTTTTTTTAATAATTTATAGTATATTG
>JBKEBI010000069.1:0-10041 GCA_047973085.1 Bacilli bacterium
AGAAATATTATTTTCTCTTGATTACTTGTATCACTTTCCATCATTGCCATTACTTCACTATAATCTCCTTCCTCTTTTGTAATGACTGCTCCTACTACCACTCCTAAACTCACACACAACAATGCTGCTAGTGCTCCAAAAAAAATATTTCCTTCTCATTAATATCCCTCCCTATGGTTAATTAATTTTATTTTTTATATTTTTTTATTATTTTTGAGTATAGAAAAACCAAAGTACTTTTATACTTTTTATTACCTTATTTTTTATTTGAAATTATTCTATTTCTTACTTTTTTTATACCTCTTAGTTGGCTTTTACTTATTTCCATTATATCATATTAGGTTCATTTATCCTAATTGTGCTTTTTTCTATTTACTTTTTACTTATTTTTTCATTAAAAAAAAGAGCTTCAAGCTCTTTAGGATTTATTTTTTATATATTCAAATGTTTCTCTTAAATCATCAGGTTTTTTTTCAATTAAATGTCCTGATTTAATTTTTCTTATAGTTTGTGTCTTACCTCTTATTAGTAATGTCTCAGTATACATGATTCCATCATCAATATATATACCATCAACTAAATCTCCTTTAGTAATACCAGTACAAGAGAAAACAAAATCTTCTCCAATAACTAAATCATCTAAAGTTAAAATATCTCCAACATTAACATCTAATTTTTTAAGTTGTTCTTTTTCATTATTAGTAAATTCTTCCGATTCAGGTTCATTTGGCCACATTACATTATAATGCTCTAAAACTCCTTGAAAATTACCTCCTAATGCTTTTAGTGCTGCTGCTGCAATAACTCCCTCAGGAGCACCACCATATCCATACATAATATCTATATCACTATCAGGCATACATGTTTGAACTGCTGTTGCAACATCTCCATCAGGAAAATAAAATAGCTTTGCTCCTATTTCACGAACCTCATCAGCAAATTTAGTGTGTCTATCACGCTCTAGCATTGCAACTCCCACTTCACGAATTTCCTTATTTAGCGATTTTGCAACATTTTTAATATTATAAGTTAGAGATTTTGAAATATCAATTGCATCAGTAGCATTTCTACCTACTGCTAATTTTAGCATATACATGTCTGGAGCTTTTAGCAAACAATTTTTTTCTGCAGCTGCAAGTACAGAAACAGAATTTCCTCTACCTACACTAACATTACTCGTACCATCAACAGGATCTACTGCAATATCAATGCTTAGTCCACCCTTTCCCACTTTTTCACCTTTATACAACATTGGAGCTTCATCCATTTCACCTTCACCAATAACAATCTCTCCATCTATTGCTATATCATTTAACATAATTCTCATAGCTTTTACTGCTAGTTGATCCGCAAGATTTTTATCACACAATCCTATCGATTGATATGCAGCTATAGCACCACACTCTGTCACTCTCATAAATTCAAATGTTACTGGTTTAATATTCATAAATTACCTCCATATTTTAATACATACTAATTACAGTAGGAACTTCTTGGTATAAATTCGTTCTAAGTTCTACAACTGTCCATCTCCCATCCCAATTTGCAACGGTTACTTCTATTTGTTCAAAATATTCATATCCTTGTGCTGAAGTATTTGCATACTCTACATTATACGTTAATTTATATGCTTGCATTCCTTCCTTTTGTTCATTTGTATTTGTTGCATCATAGTAATCGAAAGTTGTTTCCTCTATTTCTGTTTGCTCTAAAGCAGTAACTTCTGGTAGTTCTTCTTCATATGTATCTTCATGTTCTTTAATATAATATTTTTTTGTAAAATAATAGTCTGAAACTCCATCAATATCACTATAATTTAATTTAAGAGGGTCAACTAAAAACTGCTCTCCACCTGTTCTATTTAATGTAGTATCTTTTACATTAAGAGTTAAAAAATCTGCAATATAGTTTTTAGCATATACATCAACATATGGAGTAATTTCTTCAGGAGTTGCATCTGCTGTAACATAACTTTCTTCTAAATTAGCAAATAACTCTCTTTGATAATCTGTAGAATCAAAATATAATATAAATCCTTCAAACTCTTTTTCAACAATATCAGTTGGAACTTCTTCTTCTTTATCGCCTTTTATATCAGAATAAATATTATATCCATAGAAACCAACAATAGAGATAATTGCAATAAATATAAATACAATCCAAAAAACTTTATTTTTCAATACTTTTTTCATACTACTCCTCCACATTATGATAAATGTCTTGGACATCTTCACACTCATCTAACATATTCATTAGCTTCTCAAATTTCACCCTATCTTCTTCATTTAACTTAATATATGTATTTGGAACCCAAACAATTTCACTCATTTCAAACTCAATATTATCAGATAAAGTTTCCAAAGCTTTTCTCATCGAGTTATACAATGATAATTCACACTGTATTGTTACTAAATCACTATCTAATTCTAATTCAATGTATTCTAAATCATTTTCCATTAAACATTCTAGAATTTGATCTTCATCATTAAAGCCTTTAAAAACAAACATTGCAACATGTAAGAATAAATGTTGAAGTGATCCTGAAACACCAACTTTTCCATCAGTTTTTGTAAAACAATTTCTTACTTCACTAATTGTTCTATTTACGTTATCACTAAGGCACTCTACCATAACTTGGCTTCCACCAACACTAAATCCTTCATATAATATATATTCAAAATTTTCCTTACTAGAACCTTTAGCTTTTTCAATTGCTCTTTTAATAACATCAGCAGGAACTTGATTACTTTTTGCTTTTTCAACAACACGCTTTAAATTTACATTCATATCTATATCAGGCTCTCCATTTTTAGCAGCCATGTATATTTCTTTTCCAAATTTTGCATAAACTTTGCTTTTAGCTGCACTTGTCTTTGCCATTGCAGCCTTTCTTACTTCAAATGCTCTTCCCATTTTTATCACCTTCCAACATTACTATTATACAATATTTATACTTTTTTTTAAATACATATTTTATTTTTATTTATTTTATAGTACAATTATACAAGGTGATATTATGAAAAAGAGAAAGTTGCGACTTCCATTTAGAATACTTAGAACATTATCTATAGTAGTTATTATTCTAATTGGAACAATATTTGTTGCATATAAATATTTTATTGAAGATGATTTAAATGCAATTATTAACGCTTATGAAACTAACATATATAATGAAGAATTAGAAAATAATTTGAATCCTAGAACTGATTCTTATTCTATTGCAATACTTGGTGTAGATGAAGATTTAGAAACTAGTAGAACAGATTCAATTAATTTAATGGTAGTAAATCCCAAAACTAATGAAATGAATTTATACAGTATTCCACGTGACACTTATGTTCAATATAATTGTATTAATGATTATTCTGATAAAATTACTAACGCTAATAATTATGGTGGTGTTGAATGTACATTAGATGCTTTAAATAACATTTTTAATATTGAAGTTGATTTTTATATAAAATTAGACTTCCAAGGGTTCTTATCAATTATTGATCAATTAGGTACAATTGAAACTAATATACCTGACTTCTATGATGGCACTCCTTGGTGTGAACAAACATCAAATCGTATGGACGAAATTTGTTTCAGTGAATTTGGTGCTCAAGAAATAAATTCTGAACAAGCTTTGGCAATAGCAAGAAGTAGACAACATTCTTCTGATCTCGATCGTAATAATTTACAAAGTCAAATAATCTCAGATACTATTAAAGAAGTTCTTAAAATTAGAGACTTGAAGAAAATTGAGGATATTATTTATTCAGTAGAAGGACAAGTTGAAACAAATATTGATACTAAGCAAGCCTTTTATATGACTTATAATATGTATAAGTTCAATAAGGATGAAAAAGCAATTCAGTCATATCAACTACTAGGAGTTGCTGAATACACAACAGGTGATTATAGTGGATATGCCTCATATTTTATCCTAGATACACAAGAGTTACAAAAGATTAGAGAAGAATTGGATAATTTTATGAATAAAGAAGGCTAATTTTAGCCTTCTTTTAGTATTGCTCTATTTTCATTATAACTTTCATCACTCATTTTTAGTATATTACTTGCTCTATATTCTATGTCTGAAACAATATTATTGATGGCTTTAATATTTACATCAAATACTTTACCTTTATTTTTCAATAATTTTAAATAATCCTGTCCTCTATTATTAAAACCTAAAACACGATAATAAGTAGACTCAGAAACTAAGTTTTTTTCTGATTTAGTATAATTCATAAGAACATTATATAACATCCTAGAAACACGAGAGTAAGTATATCTTTTTGTTGCAATAGCATGCACTAATTCTTGATAAGTACCGCACTTACTAACAACTTTTTTCATTCTAAATTCAAGCCCTTCTTCTACCAAATGAATATTCTTTAACTCATCTATTGTAGAAGAAATAATTTTGTATTTAATTAACTTGAAAAAATCTTCACTTAAAAATAAATTTGAATTCTCAATACTATTTTTAGTAAAACTTGGAACTGCAATATTATAATCAATATTACTTACTATGGCATTTCTAATACTTGTCGCACTTGAAATTTCTTCAATTTCTAAACTATGATAGCTATTAGTTCTTCTAATAACATCAATATCAATTTTCATATTATTTGCTACAATTGCTTTTGTATATGCAAGCCCTAAAATATCATTTGGTAAATTTACTTCTTCTCCAGTAATTACTTTTAGTGCGAGTGAACATGCAGTAGGATAATTTTTCCCTTCATCTAAAAAAAACTTTACATGATTATAATAATCTTGATTATTCAATTGAATATCAGCATATTTATAATACATGCTTTTATCTCCACATTCACTACCAAATACAATTTTTGATACTTCAAAATAATTTAGAATATCTAGTGAATTAGTTGCAAAAAAATCAGCTGCTTCATTGGCAAATACAAATGGTAAATCTAAGACAATATCGATTCCATAGTGAAGAGCAATCTTTGTCTTTTCCCACTTAGATAATATTGAAACTTCTCCTCTTTGCACAAAGTTTCCACTCATAATAGCAATAATAATGCAATCACTATATTTTTCCTTAACATAACTTAAATGATATAAATGTCCATTGTGGAATGGATTATATTCAACAATAATACCAATTGCTTTCATCTTCTCACCTACTCATTTATATTTTACAACATTTTTATTGCAGTTAAAAGTATAAAATGATATTATTTATATGAGGTGAGAAAAATGTTGATAAATTTAGTTGCAAATGAAGAAATGAAAGTAGATACAACTCTAAATATGAAGCCTTATGAAAATACACTAGATATTATAGAAATTTCACCAATAAGAGTACTAGGATATATCTATCCAACATATACAACTATAGAATACAATTTAGAGGTGTCATTAAGTGTATCAATTGAGGATTTTAATAACCATTGTATAAAAAAAATAGATTTAGCATTTAAAATAGATGAAACTGAAGAAGTTTCTGAAGAAAATTTGCATATTAATGAAAAAACACTTGATTTAAATACAAAAATATGGGAAAATATAGTAGTTGAGATATTTAGTGAATCGTCAAACTATGACTTATCTTTAACTAGTGGTGATGGTTGGACATTATATCAAGATGATAACGATAATGATGGAGTAGACGAAAGACTAAAACCATTATTAGATTTGTTAAATACAAATGAGGAGGTGTAGTATATGGCAGTTCCATTTAGAAGAACTTCAAAAATGAAAAAGCGTACAAGAAGAACACATTTTAAATTAAATGCACCAGGTACACAAAAGTGTCCTAATTGTGGTGAAATAAAAAAAATGCATAGAGTATGTCCTAGTTGTGGTACATACAAAGGTAAAAGTGTTTTATCTGATGAAGAATAATCAGCATTGCTGATTTTTTTATTTGCATAAAATAAATAAAAGATTTCTTGAAATTCAACAAGAAATCTTTTTTACTATAACCAATTAAAATTACTAAACTGCTCGTTTTCCTTTAAAATTTTATTTAGTACCCCACAACTAACATTCGCCTTTAACTGACTTTCCATATTATGACTATAGGCAATTTCTGCTAATTGAAGTGCAATTTTTTGCCCTCTATAGTTTGGATCAACAAATATAAACGTATAATCAATATAATTATTATACATTTTATATTCTACTCTACCAACAAGAACATCTTCAAAATATAATTCTAATTGTAAAAGCTCTTTATTATCTACAATATTCTTCTTCATTATCTTAATTCTCCATTATAATAAGATCTAAAACAATCAGTAATTAAATTTAATTTATCAGAGATAATATCCTCAGATAAAGTTTTATAATCACTTCTAAATACAAGCCTAAATGTCAATGACTTTTTACCTTTTAATTTTTCATCTTTATAAATATTATACAAATTAATATATTCTAGTACGTCAATATTTAAGTCATGCACTGATTTAATCATTTCAATAGAATTAATGTCTTCATCAACAACTATACTTAGGTCTCTAGTTACAGATGGATAAATTGAAATTTCTCCCAGAGTAAAATTATCTGAAAAAATCTGCTTCAACTCATAGAAGTCTAACTCAAATACATACAATTCATGCTTAGAATACTTAGGATGGATTTTACCAATATACCCTACAACTTTATCGCTTAAAATAACTTCTGCACTTTGATAAGGATGAAAAATTTCTGGAATATTTTTACTAGGAGCTACTAAATAATCAATTCCTTCTGTTAGCCCTGCCATTGAAAATAGTTTTTGCAATGCTCCTTTAATTAAGTAAAAATCTCCTTTTATTTTAACATCAAACAATGGTTTTTCCAAATTAAATCCAGATATTATAGCAGTAATTTTATTATGTGCAATATAGTTACCATCTAATAAATAATTAATTTGACTAATTTCATATAAGCGTACATCTTGAAATTGTCTTTCTAAATTATATGTAGCAGTATCTATCATTGTTGGAATCAATGATTTTCTAAAGTATTCTCTCTCACTACTTAAAGGATTTTTCAATCTAATTAACTCTTCATTTTCATTTAAAACAATAGAAGCCTTTTCTTTAGAAGTTAAAGAATAATTAATACATTCACTATATCCCATACCATGTAAAATATTTTTAATAGTAGTTAATGTGCGATCATAATCTGTAATATAAGAACGTTTTATTTTTGTAGTCGGTAAAATACCTTCAATATTACCTACACCATAAATTCTAATTATTTCTTCAATAATACATACATCAAATTGTAAATCTGGTCTTCTACTAAGTTTTTTTACTTTAAATTTGGAATCTTCAAAAGTAAAGCTTAATTGTAGCCTGTCAAGTATTTTGGCAACTTCATTTACATCAATATTAAACCCAATATATTTAGCTAGTTTGTCATAATTTAAAATTATAGAGCTATCATCAAATTTGAAATCATTTGCTTCATAAACAACTGGATTAGTACTAAGCTTAGCTCCAGCATACTTAACAAGCAACTCTACCGCCATTTTCATAGCAATATCTACTCTTCCAACATCAAGACCTTTTTCAAATCTAATGCTTGACTCACTTCTAAAATTATATTTTTTTGAAGTTTGTCTAACTGATTCAGCATCAAATATAGCGCATTCCAATACAATATTTTCAGTATATTTAGTTACTCTAGAATAATGACCTCCCATTACTCCAGCAAGCGATAATGCAGTTCCTTGATTTGAAACAACAATATCCTCACTACTTAATTCATATTCATTTTCATTAAGTAACTTAATTTTTTCATTTTTAAAAGCTGACCTAACTTCAAAATTTGTTGTTGCTTTTAATAAATCAAAAGCATGTAGAGGTTGCCCTGTTTCTATAAGAATATAGTTAGTAATATCAACTACATTATTAATAGGTTTAATTCCACTAGCTATAAGTCTAGCTTTTATAAAGTGTGGACTTTCTCCTACTCTAATATTATGTAATGGCATCAGTGAAAAATATTTAACTTTGTCATTTGAAACAAGTAAATTTAATAGGTTGCTATCATTTTCAATTTCAGGATATCTAATAGTGCGTTTTTTCAATGGGATATCAAAAATTGCACTGACTTCATAAGCAATACCTATAATATTTAAACAATCACTTCTATTTGGAGTAAGTGATAATTCAAAAACTGTATCGTTTAATTCTAATAATTCAATAACATTTTCACCAAGTTCAAAGCTATTAGGTAAAATAGCAATTCCTTCTTTTTGAGAATCTTCAATAATAGATGATGGTATTCCAATTTCTTCCATACTACAAAGCATTCCAGAAGATAATACTCCTCTTATTTTAGTTTCTATAATCTCATTGCCGTTAATAATAGTTCCAACGGGAGCATATGCAACTTTTGAATATTCTCTAACATTAGAAGCTCCACAAACTATATCCAAAGTATTATTATTTCCTATATCAATAGTACATATTGACAGCTTATCTGCATTAGGATGCGGTGCTACATCAACAATCATAGCTACAATTAGTTCAGAAGTATCTACCAAACGATTAATTTTTTCAACTTCAATTCCACTTCGTGTAAGTCCCTCTGCAATTTCTACATCTGTAAGTTTGGCTATATCAATATATTCTTCTAACCATTTTCTGGATAATTTCATTAGAACCCACCTCCATCTCTGCTATTCAACCTCGAAATAAATCTTAAATCATTTGTATAAAAATCTCTTATATCAGAAATTTTATACTTAAGCATCACAAATCTTTCAACACCTAGCCCAAAAGCAAATCCTGAGTATTTATCAGTATCATAACCAGACATTCTAAGAACTTCAGGATGTACCATTCCTGCCCCAAGAACTTCAATCCAGCCTGTATTTTTACATATATTACATCCAGCGCCATTACAGTTGAAACAATCAACATCAACATCTAGTGAAGGTTCAGTAAACGGAAAGTAAGAAGGTCTAACTCTAATAGTACGTTCTTCACCAAAAATTGCCTTTACAAATTCATTTAAAGTTCCAATCAAGTGAGAAATTGAGATTTCCTCATCAACTAATAAACCTTCTACTTGCATAAATTGATGTGAATGAGTAGCATCATCTTCATCTCTTCTAAAAACTTTTCCTGGACTAATAACTCTTATTGGTCCTTTTTCAATATTATTATTCATAACTCTTATTTGCATTGGTGAAGTATGAGTTCTAAGCAAATGTGTTTCACTAATGTAGAATGTATCCTGCATATCACGCGCAGAATGATTTTTAGGAATATTTAATAATTCAAAATTATAATAGTCTGTTTCCACCTCTGGACCAGTTATTATATCATATCCCATAGTCGAAAAAACAGAGCATATTTGCAATTTCATTTTTTCTAGTGGATGAATATATCCACTCTCAAAATAAAAGCCTGGCTGTGTAACATCAATTTTTTCTTTTTCAAGTCTATTATTTAACTCGATTTTTTCAATTTCATCCTTCTTTTCATTAATGAAATTTTGCATTTTTGACTTAATAATATTTAATTCCTTACCAAAAATGGACTTATCTTCTTTAGATAAATCTTTTAATTGTTGCATCAATTTAGTAATAATTCCTTTTTTACCAAGATATTTAATTTGTAAATCAAATAAAGACTTAGAGTCATTAATTTCTATTATTTCATTTAAAAACTCTTGATAAATATTGCTTATCTCTATGTTATTCATATTTCCCTCCACAAAAAAACTTTTAAATAGGAGCACAAAATGTGCGGTACCATCCTATTCAAAAGTACTTAATTTAGTTAACGAGTTTCCCCGACAAGTATTTCGAATAATCTCCCTACTTGTATCTATGAGGTGAATTCATAAAAATTTACTTGTTAGTTTTCACCAAACACTAACTCTCTAAAAAAATAAAAATTTATTACTAATCCTCAATAATTGATTATATACTATATTAGTTTATAATATTTAAAGCACAAAGTCAACAAAAAAGGAAAAAAAGAGCAAAAAAAAAGACCGGCAATGACTAAGTCTCGCACAGAAGTACTACAATTAGCGCAAAAGTGCTTAACTGCTGTGTTCGGAATGGGAACAGGTGTA
>JBKEBI010000082.1:0-1882 GCA_047973085.1 Bacilli bacterium
GTGAAAGTATTTAGGATTATAATAGTCAATATTATTTTTATTATAACACAAAGAGCAATTGCTTAAATTCATCGAATTTTAAATTAGATTTCTATATAGAGAAATAAGAAAAATCGTCTGAAGTGTTGATCGATTACCTAAATTTGACTACTTCGATAAATTAACGAAATACATTGAAAGTTGTTTACTTTATTTTTAAAGTACATTGATTGAATTAATTTAATTCTTTCTCAGAAAACAAAACTCTCGATCATAGCGTAATAAAAATTGCATGAAAATTAATCAGAATAATATGATTCATCCGATAATTTGAAATTTAACTTACAATAATATTACATCACTTTCATGTGCATTCTTCACCTTTATTTTAATCCAAAGTTGTGTCACATTTCCAGAATTTCCTATAATTCAATATAATATCGGGATAATTGTTAAATATATATAACCTAGTATAATGATTCCCTTTACAATTCTTTGTGATTGATAAGATTCAATGAAACTATTTTATCCTTAATTTTTTATTCAGTTCTCTTCTATAAAGTTTCTCAAGCGATTGAATTGACTCGAATTTATTCAAATAGTAATTTTACTATAAATGCTTCCTGTCGATATTGGACGGTCTATTGTTTTTGTAATTTTACAATAATTTTCTAGATATATCTTAAAAGTATAATTTTGATTTTTTCATCACCATATTAAAAAGCTTTGTTTTTACGATACATGATTTTTATTTCTTTAAATGTGTATTTTTAAAAATATTCAAAAAATAATATGTTGAATATGATGCATTCTTTTCGCATAAAAAAGAAACATCTTTGTTACTTTGGAACTTTTTCTATCTCTTCTTTATTTTTTTCTTCGTTTTCTAAATATGAATTATATGATCTATATGATAGAGTTTTAAGTGATCTTATTAATTTTTTCCTTTTTTTTCCATAATTTGTTAATGATTTAAAAGGGAATCAAAATGAAGGCATACAAATATTCATATATCTTCTGATCCCTTTAAAAAATATATCGGCATCACTCTTCTCAATTGCTTTAGCAAAATATTTTTCATATTTTATCTTTTCCATATTAAAGTAAGGAAATGATAAATATTTTATACAAAAGTGCAGTACAAAATCATTCTCACTATTATTAATCATTGAATCCTTGTCAAAAAATCTAATATTCCATTTAGGTTCTATAAAACCTATTTGTTCTGAGAAATGACAATATAAAAATTCCTGATCAGTGACAGGATACAAATTATCTACACAAAACTTTATATATTTTTTGATATATGATACTATCGAATCAATCGATTCATATTCAGGGACTTTTTTCATGTGACTCATGTTTATTAAGGTTATTCCCGTATTAATGTAGTTTTTCTTTTTTAAATCCAATCCTAAAACATCTGCGTATTCATTAATAATATTTCTTAGTCTAGGTATCGTATTCATTGATACTTCTTTTCCTTTAAACATGAAGTCGCTATTTTTATTTTCAGATATTAACCTATTGAAATTTGTGTTTTCTCCAACAACTACATCGTTGTCCATTTGAATTATTCAATTATATTCATTGGCCAAGACTGGCGATAATAATCAATAAAACATTCCTGGTAATTCATGTTCTATAATTATCTCTCTTAGATTTACACCATCTTTTAATAGTTTTTTAGAAATATCTAAATATTCTTTATTTTTGATAACATCTTCATTAACTAATATTAATAAATCAAAATAATCAAAATTCTCTTTTGGTATGGTACTGATGGCAAATTTAAAATATTTAAGCTGTGAAACATTATCAAGCGCAAATAATATTGATGAATCTTTAAACATATTAAAAAAATTATATCAAATAATTTTTTTAACCTGTTTTCTACTTACTA
>JBKEBI010000019.1:0-2717 GCA_047973085.1 Bacilli bacterium
TGCAAAGTATATAGATGAAGAAGCAGTGGTAGAGTTAAATGCAAGTGATGTAATACTAAGTAACTTAGATGTAACAGAGGTGGGAAGTTATGAAGTGGTATATGAGCACAATGGAGTGTATAAGCTAGCTAAGGTAGTAATTAACAATGAAGGAAAGCCAGGAGCGAGTGAATACACAAGTGAGATAACAACGGATTATGAAAGTATTGAGATAGTAGAGGGAAGCGCATTTGATGAGATGGTGGAACCGAATCCAGAGTATCACTTATACTTAGGAAGTGATGAAGTTGAAAGTGGATTACCGAGTTTAGAGTACAGCAATGTAGATGTGAATGCAGTGGGGAGTTATGAAGTGGTATATGGATATGAGAATGTTGATAAAGAAACAGAGGCGAGTAAATCGATTGAGGTAAATGTGGTAGAGGAAGATGATCAGAGCATAGCGGTAACGGGATATTCAGTTATGATATTGATTATTCTACTTATGCTAGTTGTTATGATTTATGTTGGGAGAAAAGTGAGTAAATAGATAGATTAAATGGAAGTCAAATGATTGGCTTTCATTTTCTTTTGTCCAGGTAAATAATTGATGTGATGCTGCATGAAAAGAAATAGTCGGTGGCTAAAGATTATTATGCGGTGGAAAGGAAAGAGGATTTCAGATGATGAATAGTGCTATTAAGAGTTTAAAGATTTAGAGAAACATTTAACTTATCAATGTGTGAATATTTTTTGGTATTATGAATTTTGAGATGTGTTTGTTGAAAAAGAAATATTATTACAATACGATCATGCATTAGATATTTATAATATTGATAAATACAATTATGATTTACTTATGAGAATAAAAGAGGCTATCTTTTTAAGGATATCTCGATAAAGTAACAACGATATCGCGTAATTTTTGGGAGTGTATAATAAATTGTGTAAGTTTAAAAATGGACTTGCCATAATATACTAGACAGTAAATTAAGTTACAAAAAGGAGAGCTATGAGAACACATTATGAACGAGAATTTAAGTTGGAATTAGTTAAATCTATTATCAAAAATGAAATTACTGTAACTGAAGCTAGTAAAACTCATAAGATTCAACGAACTACTATTTCACGCTGGGTAGCTGAATATAAAAAATACAAAAATAAAGCTTTTACTGGTAATGGAAATAAGTTACCTAGAGATGCTGAATTAGAATATTTAAAACAACACAATAAACAACTAGAAATGGAGAATGAAATTCTAAAAAAGTTCGAACAGTTTGTAAAGAAGCAAAGGTGAACAGATTCAAATTCATCACTTGCTATCATAGTAGTAAATATTCAATATCTAGTCTTTGCAAACTGTTAAATGTAAGTCGTGCTGGCTATTATGAATTTCAAACTAGAAGAAAATCTAAAACTCAAATTAAGCGAGAATATATAGAATCACAAGTGATACGGGTATACAAAGAGCACAAAGGAAGGTATGGTTCTCCACGTATTGCAAACCAATTGTATGAAGAAGGAATTGAAACTAATAAAAGAGTTGTTGCAGAACTTATGGCTAAAAATAGTTTAGTAGCAATAACACACAAAAGAAAGAAAAATAATAATAGTAATAAGTTTGAAGAGGCAGTGAGAGAAAATTCTTTAAATAGAATCTTTAATCAAAAAGACATTAATAATGTATGGTGTGGAGATATTACTTATGTTAGATGCTCCGATGGAACATTGTATGTATCAACATATGTAGATCTTGGGTCAAGAATGGATGTGAGTTATGATGTAAGAAGTAATATGAAAAAGGAGCTGGTATTAAAATCACTCGAAGAGACATTTGCAGGAAAAAGGTTTCCTAAAATGATACATACAGATGGAGGGAGTCAATATCGAAGTTATAAGTTTAAAGAATTAATGGAAAAATATGGAATAAGTCATTCAATGTCAGCGCCGGGAACACCGATAGATAATGCAGTAATAGAATCATTCTTTAACACACTGAAAAAAGAACTGATATATCCAAACAAGGGAAAAACAATGGCACAAATGAGGATATTAATAAAGGGATATATGGAAGAGTACTATCCGAAAAAAAGGCATCATACCACAATTGGTATGACACCTGAGAAATATGAGAAAATGAACTATAATGTATCTTAATTATTTGTCTAGTTTTTAGTTGCAATTCCAAGATGGATAATCCTTGGGATTTAAACAAGTTTATATTCATTAAGTGTCAAGTGATTAAGGACAGTGAATGTGTAGATAAGTCAAGTGAAGTTAAAGGATGATATAATGTATTACTTTTGGAAACAACGGTATATATAATCTTTGAAGTGCTGACGATGAATTGTACGTTTTAAAAGTTTTAAACTATGAAGCCGAGTTAATACATTGAAAGACAATAATGGCATAAATAGTATTACTTTATTGTGCTTTTGACTTACAAATCGAGAATCTGCATGTTTGTTATTGAAATCAAAGTATCAATGATTAAAAATCATACTTTTACACATCTGATTATAATGCAAGTATTTACTTTTTGTTTACCATGAGAAACTGTATTATTCATTTAATATCAATAATAATACTGTTGATGATATCTGTATCAATTAAAATCAATAGATATAGTTTGAAGTGTTTGAGAATCATAGTTTGTGAGAATATGTATAGAATTAAACTATGTTAAGGAGGTGCTGTTACATTAGTGTAAAGTAGCAAGAATTCGAATAAAATAAGTT
>JBKEBI010000042.1:0-31801 GCA_047973085.1 Bacilli bacterium
AGAGTATTACAATACTAAAAGAATAGTAACGAAACTAAAAATGCCCCCGATACAATATCGAGAGCGTAGTTTAGTAATTATTTAATTTGAAAATTTATTCCGGAAAACCGGGTTCAATACAATTATTAGTAGCTTTTTAATATTTATTTTTTTATAAAAATATGTTTGCAATATTTGTATGAAATTAGTATAACAATTGCAATTGCAAAATAGTAATAAAATCTTGCTATATCATCTAAGTTAAGTTGTAGTTTCATATTTAATAGTCTAAATGCTACTGCATTAATTACAATTGGAAACGTAAATGCTCCAAGTGTAGGTACAAAGTTTTTAAATGATGTTTTACAAAATGCAATTAAATACACTATAAGTCCTAATATGTTCATACCTAGTAGAATTTTTAGGTATAATTCATTAAGTATTAAGCCAGAACTTATAGAAGCAACAGTAATGAGTGCTGAAGGTGCTGCAAATATTGCCATTAATGGTATTGTTATATTACTGAAGTTTTTATATTTATATATACAGTAAATAACAGCTATTAATGATATGATGTATGAAGCGATACTATAATATAAAATTATAAGTAGAAGTTCATCACTTGCACTAGGAACTCTATTAACAACTAAAACATCTATCCCCACAAAGTTTACAAAGGTACTTGGTAGTATCATCTTAAAGTTTTTGTCTATAATAATTTTTTTGATATAAAAAATATTTGTTAGAATTACAAGAATTAAACTTACATACCATACAATTGATGTTATCTGAGGTGACTTTTCAATGAAAAATGAGTTTAATGCTGTTAGCGCCATTGGCAATAATGTAAGTAATGGAATAACAACTAAATTTGTTTCTTCAATAATTTGCTTTCTATATAATATTACTTTTAGTATCAAAAGTAATAAAAATATCAATGCAACAATCAAAAAAATATTTGAAACTGTATTACTAAAATATAAAGTTATTGTCTTAGCAAGTGTTGCTATTGACAATACTAATGCCAAAATACTTATTGGAACTCTCTTAATCATTTTGCAATTCCCTCGTTAAAATTTCTGCAACATCTCTTGCTACTTCTTTTGTAAAACGTACGCATTGCTTTTTATGTTCACCTATTCCAAAATCCATTCCTTTTGTAAGAACACTGCAACATGCAACTTTATTACGTTCTTTAAATTTACTAATTAGTTCGTTATTTAGTTCTAAGCATTTAAGGACCTTTTCATCTTTTGGGCCTTTTCCCTCTACTCTTCCAAAATATGCGCTTAAAACCATAGATCCACCTGAAATAGCTCCACACATACATTTACTTTTTCCTACTCCAATTGGAAATCCCGAAGCCATTTGTAAGGCCATATCATTTAATCCCATGTTCATGTTGTCATTAAAAGCTTTTAAAACTGCTTCTGAACAGAAAAGTCCACCTGTATCATATAAATCTGCTGCATCATTTGCGATTTTATCAATGTCAATTTTCATTTTATATTCTCCTTTTAATATTAAATTTTATGATTAACAATCAACAAAGTAGTAACTCAGCCTTTTTCTCTTGAGTATATAATTTTCATATAAACCTCCATCGCCTCCATTATATCATAAATCATTTTAAATTCTACTAGAAAATTGTGATAGTTTATATAAAATTAAAACACCCTTAGTACAGATAAAAGGATGTTATTACTATAAGATTATATCTTGTTTTTTATTAGCTTTCTCTTTTCTTTTGTTAAATCATTTCCTGCAAGAACATATGCGTAAATAGCACTTCCGTGCCCTGCATTTGTAATTGGTTCAACTAGCTTAAGATCAATTTTTGATTTTTCCATGTATGAAATAAGATATGATTTAAAAACTTTGCTATTGAATACACCTCCTGTATATGTAACAGGTATAGTGTAGTCAGTATTCATCTTTAAAGCTGTGGTACTTATATGATCAAATAATTCATATGCAGCTTGGTCTAAAATTTCATTTGCTATTTTGCAACCTTTTTCTGCAGCTATACTACAAGACTTGGCAATCTGTGCAATTTCTGGTCTTTTACAATCCATTTTACGATAGATTAAATTTAAAATATTGTTTTCTTCATCTAAATTAAATGCTTTGTCAATTTCATTTTTAATAATGGAAGTTTCCAATCTGCCGTCGACTATTTTCATGTATGCATTAACTGATTTTGTTGCAATCCAGTAAGCGCTTGCTTCATCTCCAGCAATATATCCCCATCCTCCAACACGAGTATATTCATTGTTGCTAATTCCACAGCAACACGATCCAGTCCCAGCAATTAAACCTATTCCATTTTCACATAGAAGGCCTCCAGCCCAAACGCCAACTGAATCATTTAAAACTTTATATGGAATTTGATATATTGAAGTAAGAATGTTTTCAATTTTTTCATTATCATTTTTAAATTCACCGTATCCAGCCAGAGCACAGAACATATATTTTAAATTGCTATTTGTAATTTGTAGTGCCTCGTTGTAAATAGTTGACATTATATTAATAAATTTTTCATCACCTGCTGTAATGATATGAGTACTTTCAAATTTTTTATCATAAACTATATTAAAGTTTTCATCAATTATGACTGCATGGGTTTTAGTACCACCACCATCAATTCCTAGATAATAGTTCATTTTAAATCCTCCCAATATTCGTTAAAAAGACTATTAACAATAAGCTAATAGTCAATAAGCATTACACGTTAAGTTCAAATTTTTCAAAATATCCAGCTTCATAAGAACAGATTGGGCATACACCAGGAGCCTTTTTACCAGAATGAATGTGTCCGCACTTCATACATTTCCATGAAGTTGATTCTTCTTTATTTAATAATTCCTCTGCTTTTAGAAGTTGCGCAACTTTTTCATAGCGATTTGCATGATGAGCTTCAACTGCTGCGATTAATTTAAATTTTGAAGCTACTTTAGAAAATCCTTCTTCTTTTGCCACTTGTGCAAATTCTGCATATACTGTTACTTCTTCATTTTCCCCATCAGCTGCATATGTTAGATTGTCATAAGTTGATTTTCTAGCAATCGGGTAAGAGCCATTTACTTCCATCATTTCTGGAAGATTTTCTTCTCCTACCATTTCTACAAGTAATGAATAAAATTCTTTTGCGTGATAATATTCATTTTCAGCTGTTTCTTCAAATATACTTGCTATATTGTGCCAACCTTCATTTTTTGCAATTGAAGCAAACATTCTATAACGATTTCTAGCTTGAGACTCTCCTGCAAATGAATTCATTAGATTTTGAAACGTTTTGGTATTTTTCATATCTTTCCTCCTTAATTTTGTTAATTGTATTATAACATAAAAAATCATAAATTAAATGAAAAAAAGCTTAAAATGTGGTAAAATGATAATGTGTGAGGTGATTATGTGAAAAAATTTAGCGGACAGGTAATTGCTGTAATCTTAACTACTGTAGTGATGTTTGTTTCACTACTATTTTATGAAACTTATTTTAGTAATAGCAAGTATAATAAAAATTTTGGATATATTGATAATCTTTCAGAAATTAATGAAGTGTATGCAAAACTGGGAGATTTTCATTTAGATTTAGAAAATATGGGATTTTTAAATGTAGGAGAAAATAGTTATGAAAGATCATATAATAAATTTTTATGTGAAAAAATCATTATTGAAAACGAAGAGGTCTATTATTATATTTTAGATTCATGTGTGAGTGTATATGAGAATACTATAAAGACAGACTTTGATAGTGATGGGTATAACATGATATATCATGTTGATAATTTGGGAAACTTTTCTTATCTTAGGTTTGCTGGTGAAAAAGATGGAGGATTTCAAAAATATAATTTAAGTAATGGTGATTTTGAAATTCAAGGGCGCATTATAAATAAACATGAAATAGAAAAATACAATGCTGCGTATGTTAGGTTCATAAAACAAATTAACGCACTTATATTTTAGGTGATGCTATGAAAAGTGTAATTATTTTAGCAGCAGGAAGTGGCTCTAGATGTGGACTTGGATATAATAAGTTACTGTATAAGATTAATGGAAAGATGTTGATTGAGTATACGATCAATCAATTTGATGGTTATGAAATTATTTTAACTGTAAATAGTAATGACTTTAATGTTTTTAAAGAGAAATTTTCTGACTATAAAATTGTTATAGGAGGAGAGACTAGACAAGAATCTGTTAGAAACGCTATTAATGTGTGCAGTAATGAAAATATTTTAATTCATGATGGAGCACGTATATTTATAGATAAAGAAACTATTTTAAATGTTGAAAATGCTATTTTGAAAAATAATGCAGTTGTTCCTTGTGTAAAGGTCAAAGATTCAATTAAAAATCAATTTGGAAAAAATATAGAAAGAAACAATTTATTTATAGCGCAGACTCCACAGGCAGTAAAGAAGAGTTTATATTTGTCTTGTTTTGGAAAAGAATATAGCGATGATGTTAGTGTTTTAGAACAATGTGGATACGATGTGTGTATTGTAGAAGGAAACTACAATAATATAAAGATAACAACGATTGAAGACATTGAATTTGCAAAATTCAAGTTAGGAGGCAGAAATGATTTATCGTGAAAGTAATTTTGAGGAAAAAGTAAGCTTACTTGGGCTTGGGAGTATGAGATTACCACTTAATGCAAATGGAGAAATTGATGAAGAGCACGTGGCAAGAATGGTTAAATATGCAATGGATAATGGGGTTACATACTATGATCATGCGTGGTTCTACCATGATTATAAGAGTGAGAGTTTAATGGGAAAGGTTCTGAGTGAATATGAACGTTCAACGTTTTATATGGCAGACAAAATGCCGCTATGGCTATGCAATAGCGAAAAAGATGTTGATGAAATGTTTGAGCAGCAACTTAAAAATTTAAGAACTGATTACATTGATTTTTATTTAGTGCATTCTATTAATGAAGGTGTAATTGAAAAGTTTCATAAATTTAATATGGCTGATAAGTTGAAAAAATGGAAGACGGAGGGGAAGATAAAACATATAGGATTTTCCTTTCATGATACATTTGAAGTTTTTAAAAAGGCTGTAGATATATTTGACTGGGAATTTTCACTTTTACAATTGAACTATATGGATATCGATCATCAACAAGGTATAGAAGGTTATGAAATTTTAAAGTCTCGAGATATTCCAGTTTTTGTAATGGAGCCAGTTAAAGGTGGAAATTTAGCTAATTTTAATGAAGAAATCAACAATGTTTTTCTAGATTATAGCCCAAATGAGTCAATTGCTTCATGGTCAATAAAATGGCTGGCAAATCTTGATAATGTAAAGGTTATTTTAAGTGGAATGAGTAATTTAGAGCAAATGATAGATAATGTAAATACTGTTAGTAATTTTAAAAAATTAAATGAAGATGAACTTATTCTAATTGAAAAAGTTAGGAAAATGGTAAATGATCGAATTAAAGTAAATTGTACAGGTTGTAAGTATTGTATGCCTTGTCCAAAGAACGTTAATATCCCTAAGGCTTTTGCAACATATAATGACTATAGTATGTATGAAAATGATAAATTTTTAGATTGGTCATATGGACTTCTACACCGTGATGGTCAATTACCTTCGCAGTGTGTAGATTGTGGAATATGCATTGATTTATGCCCACAAAATTTAAATATTCCCGAGTTATTGAAGGATGTGGAAAAAATTGATCCTAGAAGATAGTTGTTTAGAGAAAATAAAGTTGGGAAAGTCAACTTTGATTGTTATTTTAAATAATAAAGTTATAATTGATAATAATAATTTTGGGGTTATTTCATTAGTTGAAAATTATGATAAACTTAAAAATAATTATGAACCTTTAAAAATTTATGATAAACTAATTGGTAAGGGTGCAGCTGTTTTAATTAGCAATTTGAATATAGATTTTGTGTATGCAAAAACTATTACTAAAGAAGCTTTATCTATTTTAGAAAATAAGTGTATTATTAAATATGACGTAGTTGTAAATAATATTTTAAATCGTGATAAAAGTGATCTTTGCCCAATAGAAAAAATTGCTAGTAAATATGATGATGTGAATATACTTTATGATGAATTGAAAAGTTTTTATATAGAAAGAGGTTTTTTAAATGATTAAAGTAGGAAATTCCATAGACATACATAAATTTGGAAAAAATAGAAAATTAATCTTAGGTGGAGTGGAGATAGATTTTGAATTAGGACTAGTTGGTCATAGTGATGCAGATGTTGTCATACATAGTGTATGTGAGGCAATAATTGGAGCAATGGGGATTGGAGATATAGGAGCACATTTTCCAGATACTGATCCTAAGTATAAAGGAATTGATTCAATGTTACTTTTAAAAGAAGTAGTGGAGTTAATGAATCAAAATTGTTATGAAATAGGAAATGTAGATATTACAATTTTATGTGAAAAGCCGCATTTAAAGAAATATAAAGACTTAATGAGGGAAAATATTTCAAAAGCAATAAATTCAAATAATGTAAATATTAAAGCTACACGTGGAGAAGGTTTAGGTTTTATTGGTAGAGTTGAAGGTGTAGTTTCAATGTGTACATTACTATTAATTAAAAAGGAGAAATAATTATGGGAAGAAAAATTTTAGCACTAAATCCAGGTTCAACATCAACAAAGATAGCAGTATATGATGAAACTAATTGTATTTTTGAGGAGACATTGAGGCATAGTAATGAGGAATTAGCTAAGTATGACTCAATTTTTGATCAATATGAATTCAGAAGAAATATTATTTTAGAAAAAGTAAAAGAAGCAGGAATTAATTTGGATGAGTTAAGTGCAGTAGTAGGTCGTGGTGGAATGTTTAAGCCTATTCAAAGTGGTACTTATATTGTAAATGAAGCTATGCTTGACTATGTAAAAAAAGCTCCAAGAGGAGAACATGCTTCAAATTTAGGATGTGTTATTGCAAGGGATATTGCTGATAGTATTGGTGTAGAGGCTTATATAGTTGATCCTGTCGCTGTTGACGAAATGCTTGATCTTGCTAAAGTTACAGGAATGCCAGAATTTCCTAGAGATAGTTTATTTCATGCTCTAAACCAAAAAGCAGTAGCTAAACGCTATGCAAAAGAAATTGGTAAAAATTATAATGATTTAAATTTAATTGTTGCTCATCTTGGTGGAGGAATAAGTGTAGGAGCTCATTGTATGGGAGAAGTAATTGATGTAAATAATGCATTGGATGGGGATGGACCAATGTCTCCAGAGCGTAGTGGGAGTGTGCCTTTAGGAAAGCTTTATAAGTCTATTTATGCAGGAGAGTATACATTAGATGAAATGAAGAAAAAAAATTATGGTAAAGGTGGATTAGTTGCTCATTTGGGAACAAATGATGGGCTTGAAGTATCTAAAATGATTGATAGTGGAGATGAAAAAGCTAAGTTTATTTTTGAAGCTCTAGCCTACCAAGTTAGTAAAGAAATAGCAGGATTATCTGCAAGCTTATATGGAAAAGTTGATGCGATTATTATAACTGGAGGTCTAGCTTACAATGAAATGTTAGTGGGATGGATTCGTGAGCGTGTAGAGTTTATTTCGCAAGTTTTAATTTATCCAGGAGAAGATGAATTACAAGCTTTAGTTGAAGGAACAATTCGTGTTTTAGATAAGGAAGAAAGTGCGCAGGTATATTAATGAAAAAAAGCATATTGATTCTTACATTATCAATACTATTTTTTATAACAGGATGTAGTGAAAATAATACAAATACTGAGTCAGAGGAAGTATTGAAGGTAGTTGATTATGAAGGATATGAACTTGAAGAAAATCATATTTATGAAAAAATTACTCCAGAGGAGTTAGGACAGCAAGTTTTAGATAAAGAAAATATTTATATATTTTTCGGTAGAAGTAGTTGACCATATTGTGTAGTGGCGGCGCCAATATTAAATGAGAAAGCACAGGATTACAATATTGATATTGTTTATTATGCAAATGTTGAAGAATATGATTTTAGTGAATATTTTACGAAATACAACTTTGAAGGTGTTCCAAATGTAGTATACTTAGAAGCAGGAGAATTTAAAGATGCTTCACAGTTATACAACTTAAATGAATATGAAACATATGAAGAATATTTTGAAGAGATTTTTGAACAGTTTTTTACTGCTAATGATTAGATTTTTCTAATCATTTTTATTTTATACGAAAAAATGTTCGTTTATGTGATATAATAGCAATGAGGTGTTATGATGGATTTAAGAAGTTTAAATGATAGACAAAAAGAAGCAATAGTAAATAGTGAGGGTCCTACTCTTGTTGTTGCTGGTGCAGGGAGTGGGAAGACACGTGTTTTAACGTATAAAATTGCTAGTTTAATTGATAATGGAGTTTCACCTTTCAACATTTTAGCGATTACTTTTACTAATAAGGCTGCTAAGGAGATGAAGGAACGTATTATGGAAATGATAGGGACATCTGCGTATGATGCGACTATTGCTACGTTCCATTCTTTTGGTGTGAAAATACTTAGGAGAGAGATTGATAAGTTAGGTTACAGCAAAAGTTTTACTATTATTGATGGAAATGATCAATTATCTGTAGTTAAGTTAATTTTAAAGGATAAAAATATAGATTCAAAAAAATATAATCCAAGACATATTTTATCTAGAATTTCTAAGTATAAAAATCAACAGGTTCAAGATGGAGAACTAGAAGAAGAATGTTACAGTTTCTATGATGAAATTGTTGTTGATGTTTATAAAAAATATTGTGAACGTTTGGTTGCTAATAACTGTGTTGATTTTGATGATTTGTTAATTTTACCAGTAAAATTATTCTCGAAATTTCCTGATATTTTAGAAAAGTATCAAAATATTTTTCAGTATATTTTGGTTGATGAATATCAAGATACTAATAGTCTACAATATAATTTAGTTAAAATGTTAGGTAGTAAATATAGAAATATTTTTGTAGTAGGTGATGGTGATCAGTCCATTTATTCATGGCGTGGAGCAAATATGGAAAATATCTTAAATTTTGAAAAAGATTATCAAGATGCAAATGTTATATTACTTGAACAAAATTATCGTAGTACAAAAAATATTATTGCTGCAGCAAATAATGTTATTGAGAATAATAAATATAGGAAGCATAAGCATTTGTTTACAGATAATGAAGAGGGAGAGTTTATTAATTATCTAAAATGTAGTGATGAAAAAGAAGAGGCTCAAACAGTTATTGATGAAGTAATTGGACTACTTAGAAGAGGAGTTTCTTTAAATGAGATTGCAATTTTATATCGAACTAATGCTCAGTCAAGAGTTTTTGAAGAGGTACTTCTTAGAGAAAATATTGCTTATAATATAGTTGGTAGTTATTATTTCTATGCAAGAAAAGAAATTAAAGATGTACTGGCATATTTGAGGTTGGTAGTGAATATAAATGATGACATAAGCTTTTTAAGAGTAGTGAATGAACCAAAACGTGGTATTGGAAACTCTACGATTGAAAAGCTAAGAGAAATTGCAACTGGAAATAATATTAGTTTGATGGAGGCAATTGATTTAAGTTATTTAAGTTCGAAAGCAAATCAAGCCTTAAGTAATTTTAAAAGTATGATTATAAATTTACAAGAATATTCAAATGAGCATTCCATAACTCATATAATTGAAAGAGTAATGGAATCAACTGGATATTTTGCTTCAATCAGTGATGATTCAATTGAAAGTAGCGTTAGAAGAGAGTATTTAGAAGAGTTTCTAAGTGTTGCAAATGTTTTTGAAGAAACACACGAGGAAATTTCTTTGGAAGAATTTTTAGCTGAAATTAGTTTAGTTGCAGATATGAAACAGTATGAAGAAAGTGATAATAAATTAAGTTTAATGACATTGCATGCAGTTAAAGGCCTTGAATTTGATTATGTATTTTTAGTAGGGATGGAAGAGGGGCTTTTACCACATCGTAATAGTTTGGAAACTGAATTTGAACTTGAAGAGGAGAGAAGACTTTGTTATGTTGGTATTACAAGAGCTAGAAAAAAACTATATTTTTCTAATGCACATGTAAGAATGTTTTTGGGAAGTAGAGCAATTAATCCAATTAGTAGGTTTATTAAAGAAGCAGGGTTTAATTTGATTGAGCAAAATGGTGAAGTCATGGAGGTAAAAACCAATTTTGAAGATAAAATTTACGATCTTGAATCAGAAAGTGTCGAAGATTTAGTTGTTGGAGATAAGGTTAGTCATGATATGTTTGGAAATGGAATTATTGTTAGTATAGATGGAAATGTTATAAATGTGGCTTTTGGTCATCAATTTGGCGTTAAGAAAATTAGTGCATTATTTAATTCTTTAGAAAAAGTTGTTGATTAATTTACTTTCAGATGTTATTATATGTGTAGAGCCTTTAAACTTGTACTGAGATACAAGAAAGTTATCACACTTTTTGTGTATGCTTAGGCATGCACTTTTTTTAGGCAAAAATTAGGAGGATACAATATGATTAATTTTAAATATGGAATTGATGATGTTCCGCAAAAGAAAGGAGAGCATTTGCTGCTTTCTATTCAACATGTTTTTGCTATGTTTGGTTCAACTATTTTAGTGCCAATTTTAATTGGATTGGATGTAAGTGTAGCGCTATTTTGTGCTGGTATGGGTACACTAATTTATAGTTTTATTACAAAACAAAAAGTTCCTGTTTTTATTGGTAGTTCATTTGCTTATATTGGGTTACTTAGTACTTTAATGGTTAACGAGGGTAGGGCAGCAGTGGCGTTTGCAGTTATTTCTGTAGGTATAATATATATGATTGTTTCATTGATTACAACAGTTATAGGGGTAAAGTGGCTAGATTATGTACTACCACCAGTTGTAATGGGGCCTTTGGTAATAGTAATAGGATTATCTCTTGCTCCTGTTGCAATGAGTAATAGTGGTCTTTCAGTTGATGGTTTTGATTTAAAGAGTGTAATAGTAGCATTATCAACTTTAGTTGCTTCACTTGTTGCTCTTGAAAAAGGAAACGGGTTTGTGAAATCAATTCCAATTTTAATAGGTATTTTTGTTGGATATATTATCTCAATAGCTTTTGGGATTGTTGATTTTAGTGCTTTTGAAGGAATGGAGCTTTTTAAAATTCCAAATTTTAATATTGCATTTTTAGATAATGATTTTAAATTTAGTTCCTCTATTTTACTGGCAGTTTTACCGCTTGTAATTGTAACAATTGCGGAACATATTGGAGATCATACAGTTAGTTCTGCTATTACTGGAAGAAATTTTTTGAAAGACCCAGGCCTTAAACGTACAATTTTAGGAGATGGTCTTGCAACATTTTGTGCTGGACTAATTGGAGGCCCAGTAAATACTACGTATGCTGAAAATACAGGAGTAATTATATTAACTAAGGTTGCTAGTATTAGAGTTATTCAATTAGCTGCAGTTTTTGCAATGATAATCGCATTCTTAAATCCAATTGCAATATTTATATCAACAATACCTACACCTGTAATGGGAGGTATTTCAATAGTATTATTTGGACTTATCGCTCAAAATGGTGTGCGTATTTTGATGAATGCCCACATAGACTTTAACCATACAAGAAATATGATTATTGTTGCAATAATTTTAGTTGTAGGTCTTGGAGGAGGATATTTCGCGTTCACAGCTTTAGGAACTGAATTTGTATTTCAAGGTATGAGTCTTGCTGCAATTTTTGGAATTGGAGTGCACTTGATTTTACCTGATAAGCATCTAAGCTTAAAGCCAGAAGTAGAACTTACGGAAGAAATGATAAAAGATGATTTAGTTTAATATGTACTGAAATAGCCCTGCAATGCAGAGCTATTTTTTATTTATACTAATATAAATATGTGTAATTTCACGTTTGTTGATAAAAAATGGTATACTAATGTAAATATGAATAGAGTTTCTATAGTAAATAAAAATGAAGTATATAAATAAAGTGGATTTACCTTGAAACGAACATTTGTTTGTGTTATTATGTAGGAGAGGTGAGATTAATGTTACAAGATATGTGGGATTTATTTTTAGAAAGGCAAGATTTCTTTGTTAATTTATTGGTGGAACATATAATAATTTCATTAATAGCAATAATAATTGCTATTGTTTTTGGAGGAATAATTGGTATTTTGATTAGTGAATACAGGCATAGTGTGAAACCAACTCTTTCAGCAATTAATTTTTTTAACACTATTCCTGCTATTTCAATGCTAGGATTTTTAATTCCGTTTTCAGGTGTAGGAAATACTACAGCTATTATTGCCTTAACAATTTATGCTCTACTTCCTATGGTTAGAAACACCTATACTGGTATAGCAAACATTAATCCAATAATTATAGAATCTGCAAATGGGATGGGAAGTACAAGGCTGCAAGTTTTGTGGAAAATAAAAATTCCCTTAGCAATGCCTGTTATAATGTCTGGAATACGAAGTATGGTAACAATGACTATTGCTCTTGCTGGTATTGCTTCGTTTATTGGTGCAGGTGGATTGGGTGTTGCAATATATAGAGGTATAACTACTAATAATTCTACAATGACAATGGTTGGAAGTCTTTTAATTGCGGTGCTTGCACTAAGTATGGATTTTTTATTAGGTTTTGTTGAAAGAAAAGTGAACAGTAATAGGGTAGTGAAAACTAGAAATAAAATGTGGATAGCTGTAGGTGGATTGATTATATGTTTAACATTAATAATTGGAAATGTTTTTAATGGACAAGGTAAAAATACTATTAAATTTGCAACAAAACCAATGACAGAACAATATATTTTAGGAGAGATGTTAAAATTAATGATAGAAGCCGAAACAGACTTAGAAGTTGAATTAACTCATGGAGTTGGTGGTGGTACAGCTAATATTCAACCTGGAATGGAATCTGGAGAATTTGATATCTATCCAGAATATACAGGAACAGGATGGAACGCAGTTTTAAAATATGACAGCCTTTATATTGAAGAGTTATTTGATGACATGAATGATGAATATTTTGATAAATATGATATGCAATGGGTTGGTAAATATGGTTTTAATAATACATATGGGTTGGCTGTACGTAGTGAAATTGCAGATGAATATAATTTGAAAACTTATTCAGATTTAAGAAATATTGCTGGAGAATTAGTATTTGGTGCAGAATATGATTTCTTTGAACGAGAAGATGGATATGATGCATTAACTAGCACGTATGGGTTAGAATTTAAGGAAACAATGGACTTAGATATTGGATTAAAATATGAAGCCATTAATCAAAAACAAATTGATATTATGGTTATATTTACTACTGATGGACAGTTGAGTGCGTCTGATGTAGTTGTTTTGGAAGATGATAGAGGTTTTTATCCATCATATTTATGTGCTAATGTAGTTAGGAATGAAATTTTGAATGAGTATCCTGAATTGATAGCAGTTTTTGATAAATTAAAGGGAAGTATTTCTGATGCTGAAATGTCTGAGATGAATAATGATGTTGAGTCAAACGGTAAGAATCCAGAAGAAGTTGCGAAAGAGTTTTTAATTAAAAAGAACTTACTGAAGGAGTAATATTATGAAAAATATAATAGAATTTAAAAATGTAAAAAAGGTGTATGATAAAAATGTAGTTATTGACAATTTTAACCTTACTATAGAAGAAGGAGAATTTGTAACGATCATAGGATTATCTGGGTGTGGAAAAACAACAATTTTAAAGATGATTAATAGGTTGGTAGTTCCTGATTCTGGTACTGTTTTTGTAAATGGGGAGGATGTAAGTACTCAAAATATTATAAATTTAAGAAGAAATATTGGTTATGCTATTCAAGGTAGTGTACTGTTTCCACATATGAATGTTGAGCAAAATATTGCGTATGTACCTAATTTGTTAAATAAGAAGGATACAGATAAAACAAGCGTTGCAGTTGATAAATGGATGCAGATGGTTGGGCTTGATGAGAAATTAAAAAGTCGCTATCCATCAGAGCTATCTGGTGGACAACAGCAAAGAGTAGGTATTGCTAGATCACTTGCTGCTTCACCAAATATTTTACTTATGGATGAACCATTTGGTGCAGTTGATGAAATTACTAGAAGACAATTACAAAAAGAATTACATCAGATTTATAAAAAGACAGGAATTACTATTTTGTTTATTACTCACGATATTTCAGAAGCATTGAAACTTGGAACTAAAGTTTTAGTGATTGATAAGGGTGTTGTTCAACAATATGCTTCACCAAATCAATTAATCTCTAATCCGGCAACAGATGTTGTTAGAAAACTTATTGATCAGTAATGTTAAATTGAATAAAACTCATTCTTCTTTGTTTGAAGGTGAGTTTTTTTGATATAGTACCTAGAATATCTATATATAAATTTTAGATTTTTTATAGCAAGTGAACTTTTATAAAAATCTTTATTAATAGGAGTCAAACCTATTTAAAAATATTGCAAAAAATGGTATAATTATTACATATGATTAAATGTAGGAGGTATTGAAATGGTAAGCTTTGAAGAATTAGTAAAATATGCAAAAAATTATGGTTTTGTGTATTCTGGAAGTGAGATATATGGTGGTCTTGCAAATACGTGGGATTACGGACCTCTAGGTGTAGAATTAAAAAATAATATTAAAAAAGCATGGTGGCATAAGTTTGTTAAAACTCAGAAATTAAATGTGGGTCTTGACAGCGCAATTCTTATGAATCCAAAAGTATGGGTTGCGAGTGGTCACGTTGGTGGATTTAGTGATCCATTAATAGATTGCAAAAGTTGTAATAATAGATTTCGTGCTGATAAATTAGTGGAAGATTTTGATGGAAGTATTGCAGATGGGTGGAGTGAGGAAGTATTAAAGCAGTATATTGTTGATAACAATATTGTTTGTCCAGAGTGTAAAGAATTAAATTATACGGATATTAGACAGTTCAATTTAATGTTTAAAACTGAACAAGGTGTAGTTACAGGGAAAGGTGCAGAAATTTATATGCGTCCAGAAACTGCACAAGGTATTTTTGTTAATTTTAAAAATGTTGCTCGTACAAGTCGCAAGAAAATACCATTTGGTATTTGTCAAATAGGAAAAAGTTTTAGAAATGAAATTACTCCAGGAAATTTTATTTTTAGAACTCGTGAGTTTGAACAGATGGAACTTGAATTTTTCTGTAAACCTGGAACTGAATTAGAATGGTTTGACTACTGGAAAAAATATTGTATAGAGTTTCTAAATACTTTAAATATTAATAGTGAAAATATCAGATTAAGAGATCATCAAGATGATGAACTTAGCCATTATTCAAATGCAACTTCTGATATAGAATTTAAATTTCCCTTTGGATGGGGAGAACTTTGGGGAGTTGCTTCAAGAACAGATTTTGATTTAAAAGCTCATCAAGAAGTTTCTAAGCAAAGTTTAGAGTATTTTGATCAAACTGATAATTCAAAGTATTTACCATATGTTATAGAACCATCAGTAGGAGTAGATAGATTACTTCTTGCAACGCTTTTTGATGCTTATAAGATTGAGAATGAAAGAGAATATTTAGATATTCACCCTTTTCTTGCTCCAGTAAAAGTTACTATTTTACCACTTATGAAAAAATATCATAGTGAAAAAGCAGATGAAGTATATGAACTTTTAAGCAATCACTTTATGTGCGAGTTTGATGATGCAGGTTCAATTGGGAAACGTTATTCTAGAAGCGATGCTATAGGCACACCATTTTGTGTGACAATTGATGATAATAGCTTAAATGAAAATACAGTAACAGTAAGAGATATTAAAACTATGGAACAAGTTACTTTAGCAATAGATGAGCTTGTAGAATATGTAAATAAAAGGGTTAGTTTGTAATGAAAAATAAATTAGTAATTAGAGTATTACTAATAATTTCAGCACTGAACCTACTATCTTTTACAATTAAGTTTGTTTTAGGACTTAGTGTTGATTCAAATGCAGTTATTGCTGATTCATTTCATTCTCTTAGTGATCTACTCGCTAATTTTGTGGGGATGTTTGCAATTTATCTTTCATTTAAGCCAGCTGATAATAATAGAATGTATGGCTATGAAAAAATTGAGAATTTGGCAAGTTTGATTATTTCATTTATCTTGTTTTTTACAGGAAGTAAGGTTGTTTATGAAGCAATTAAATCTTTCGATTCTCCAAATGAGGTGAATATTACTATTGTTTCTATTTGTATTATGGCCTCTACATTAATAATTAATTCAGTTGTAGTTGTTTATGAAACAATGCGAGGTCGAAAACTAAAAAGCAGTTTCTTGCTAACGGATGCTAAACATACTTTAAGTGATATTTATATTACAATTGGAGTAGTAGTAAATATGATCGTAATTAAAATGGGGTTTTCGCTAATTATAGATTTAGTTGTGTCAATTATTATTGGACTAATTATTATTAAAACAGGATTAGAAGTATTTCTTAAAGCTATTTCAGTACTGCTTGATTCATCTATTATTGAAACAAATAAATTGGAAACAATAATTAACTCGTTTGATGAAGTATGCGAGGTTCATTATTTAAAAAATCGTGGTAATGAAATAAATGTTTATGTTGAAGGTCATATTATGTTTGAACCATATATGAGTGTCTATAGTGCACATGAAGTGGTTGAAAAAATTGAAGAAAGAATTTCTGAAACATTTGAATATAACTTTAGATTTTATTTTCATATTGAACCATATGTAGATCAATATAAAATAAAATAAACAGATTGTGTGGTGGATAAATTGAATAAACAAGATATCCTAGATAAAATAGATATTGTTGATGTTGTAAGTGAATATGTTGAACTTGAACGAAAAGGTAAAAATTATTTTGGAGTGTGTCCATTCCACAATGATAATAACCCTAGTATGAGTGTGTCGCCACAAAAACAACTTTATAAATGTTTTTCTTGTGGTGCAGGTGGTGATGCAATAACATTCGTTAAAGATATTGAAAATATCTCGTTTAAGGAAGCATTAAAAACTCTTGCGAGTAGTGTAGGTATAGAATATGATAGTTCAAGTGAATATATACAAATAAAAGATTCATACTATAATATTTACTTAGATAGTACAAAATATTTCACATATAACCTACACCATACAAAAGAAGGAAGTAAATATTTACAATACTTATTAGATCGTAATTTCTCATTGGAAACTATTGAAGAGTTTGGGATAGGGAGTTCGAATAATGATTTAGTAAAGCTTTTATTTTCAAAGTATAAGAGTGATGAAATTATAAAAACAGGGATTGTAAATAATAACAATAATTTAATTTTTAATTCTAGAATAATTTTTCCAATTACGGATTATCATGGAAATGTAATTGCCTATTCTGGAAGGGTAATAAATGAGGCTACACCGAAGTATCTAAATACTCCAGAGACAAAATATTTTAAGAAAAGCGATACTTTATACAATATTCATTTGGCAAAAAGTGAGATTGAAAAAACTAAGTCTGTAATTATTACTGAAGGATTCTTTGATGTTATGAGACTTCATTGCAATGGACACAAAAATGCTATTGCAACGATGGGGACGGCTTTTACTGCTTCACACGTTAGAACTATTAATAGTCTTGCAGAAAGTGGTTATTTATGTATGGATAGTGATGCTGCGGGGATTAAAGCCAGTGAAGTTATTTACAATATGCTCAAAAGTGATAGATTAAAAATATATATGATAGATCTAAGTGATTTAGATCCTGATGAATTTATTTTAAAGTTTGGAATTGATAAGTTTAATGTGTGCTTGAAGTCTGCAAAACTCTATGAAGAATATTTTGTTGATAAACTTTTAGATCAATTTTTGAATATGAGTATTTCTCAAAAAGAAGAAGTTATTGCTGAAGTTAAAAAATTTGTTAATAGTATAAGCAATCAGGTTACTAAGAAGTTAATTAGTGATTATGTTTATGAGAAAACAGGGTTTAGTATTGCAAACTTTACAAGCTATTCTAAACCAAGAGAAATTAGTAGACAAGTTGATAATAAGTCGGTAGTTGAAAGCTACTATAATTTTACGGTTGCAGAAGAAGATGTAATAAATAAGATAGAGCAAGAATTCCTATTTTTAATGCTTAACAGTAAATTTGCAATTGAGCTTTATGAAAATGAGGTTAATTCATTAAATGTTTTTCAAAATGAAGAAGTTGCAATGATTATTAAGCAATTTTATATTCAAAATAGTTATGATGATATTTTAGAGTATTTTATTAATTCATACAGTGATTATAATGATAATCAAATAGAAGTAATATTGAATATTTTAAAGAGCCTCAGTTCAATTAATTTAAAATGTGATGAGACTACAATTAGAGATTACGTTGAAAGAATTGTCGTTTTTAAATATGAAAAAAGAATTGAAGCTGTAAGTAAGAAATTAATGAATGAGAGTGATAACTCAAATAAGCTAAAATTACTAAAAAAGTTGAATATTTTAGTAAAGGAAAAGACCGATATTATTGAAAGAAGAGGGATGTAGAATGGCAGAAATTAAGACAGTAGAAGAAAGAATTTTATCATTAATAAAATTTGCAAAAGATAATTCAAACAAAGTATCAGAAGAAGAAATTTTTAAAGAATTTGAAGATTTGGATGTTGATGATGAAACACTTGAAAAAGTTTATGATGAGTTAGAGAAAAAATCAATTGCAATAAATCGTGAAGATGATGAAGATGATGCTTTAGATGATTTGGAAAGTTTAGTAGAAACTGATGCTACTAAGCAAGTAAAAATGAATGATCCTGTTAGAATGTATTTAAAGGAAATTGGTAAAATAGACTTATTAACTGCCGATGAAGAGGTAGTTCTTGCTAAACGTATTTTAGAAGGTGATGAAGAAGCGAAACAAAAGTTATCTGAGGCAAATTTAAGGTTAGTTGTTTCAATTGCCAAACGTTATGTCGGACGTGGAATGTTATTTCTTGATTTAATTCAAGAAGGAAATATAGGTTTGATGAAAGCGGTTGAAAAGTTTGATTATGATAAAGGATTTAAGTTTTCTACTTATGCTACGTGGTGGATTAGGCAAGCAATAACTAGAGCGATAGCTGATCAAGCTAGAACAATAAGAATTCCTGTTCATATGGTTGAAACTATTAATAAGCTTACTAGAATTCAAAGACAATTAGTACAAGAACTTGGTCATGAGCCAAATGATGAGCAAATTGCTGATAGAATGGGTATTACAGTTGAAAAGGTTCGTGAAATTCAAAAAGTTGCACAAGAACCTGTATCACTTGAAACTCCAATTGGCGAAGAAGATGATTCGCATTTAGGAGATTTTATTGAGGATAAGCAAGCAATTAGCCCAACAGAATATACTTCTAACGAAATGCTAAAGGAAGTGTTGGATGATGTTTTATTAGAATTAACAGATAGAGAAGAAAAGGTTCTTAGAATGAGATTTGGACTTATTAATAGTCGCCCTAGAACTCTTGAAGAAGTTGGGAAAGAGTTTGGTGTAACTAGAGAGCGTATTAGACAAATAGAGGCAAAAGCATTACGAAAATTAAGAAAGCCAACACGTTCTAAGCGATTAAAGGATTTTATGGAGGTAAAATAATGAAAGTAACTAGACGCATACAAGAAATTATAAATTTTAGTAAAAGTGGAAAACGAGTGTGCGATATTGGTTGTGATCATGGTTTAGTAGGAATTAGTTTAATTAAAGATTACAATATAGAATATGTAATTTTTTCAGATATTGTTTCTGCACCTCTGCAAAATGCAATTGACAATGTAAAAGAATATGAAATAGATTGTAGTATTGTTGATTTTAGAGTTGGAGATGGACTTACTACAATTAAAGTAGGCGAAGTAGATACAGTTGTTATTACTGGTATGGGTGGAAAAACAATTGTAGATATTTTAGCTAATAATATAGAAAAAACTAGGTCATATGAAACTTTTATTCTTCAACCTACCAATGGTGAGAAATTGCTCAGAAAATGGTTGTGTGAAAATTCATTTGTAATAAATGATGAAACTTTAATCGAAGAGTCAAATGTATTTTATGAGACATTTTTAATTTCAAAAGGAAAATCTATACTCAGCGAACAAGAATTAACATTTGGAAAGTATATTGATTATAATGATAATACCTTTATTACAAAATATAATAAAGTATTAGATAAATTGATTAGTATTAGAAATGATATTCCAGAAGAATACAGTGAACAAATTGATAAGTTCAACTATGAAATTACAATGATTGAAGAAGTTTTAAAAAGAATAGATAGGAAGTAATTATGAAAATATTTGAATTAATAACACAATTGAATAATATGTATAGTTTTAATTTGGCAGAGGACTATGATAATATAGGTTTATTAATTGGTGATGAGAACTTAGAAGTTAAAAAAGTTTTTACAAGCTTAGATATAGATTTTGAAATTTGTATGGAAGCTGTTGACAATGGTTGCAACGTAATTGTTTCACATCACCCATTGTTTGCTTTTGATCCATTAAAAAAAATAGATTATAACTTATATTCTGGAAAATTAGTCAAATTTATTGTTGAAAATAATTTGAATATTATTGCAATGCATACTAATGTTGATAATATGAATGCTAGTGTTTCAAAATGGATTGCAGAAGATTTAGGATTTGAAACTATTAATTATTTTAGTGTTGAAAATGAGAAGAGTATTGGAGTAGTTTGTAGTGTAGATTTAAAATATCATGAACTTCTAGAAAGTTTAGATAATAAATATGGAAGCGTTAATTATATTGGTGATCCTAGAAAAAGGGTTTCAAAGATTGCAATTGTTGGAGGAAGTGGAAGTTTTTTATTAGATGATTTTGGTTCTTCTGATATAGATGTATTTATTACAGGAGATATCAAGTATCATGATTTTCATGATATGTATAAACTTGATAAATGTGTAGTTGATATTGGACATTTTGCTGAGAATGTATTTATTAATAAAGTTTTAAATAATATTGATGTTAATTATTATTCTTCAAAAAGAACTTCAATTATAAAAAAAACAGGAGGAAATTATGAGTGCTAGAATGTTACATACCTGTATTAGAGTAGGAAATTTAGATAAATCGGTCGAGTTTTATAAATCACTTGGATTTTATGAAAGCAGACGTAAAGAACATTATGACAATGGATTTGCCTTAGTTTTTATGAAACTAGAAGAAAGTAGTCATGAAATTGAGTTAACATATAATGTTGGAACAGAAAGTTATGAAATAGGAAATGGTTTTAGTCATGTGGCAATTGAAGTAGAAAATCTTGAGGATGAGCAAGAGCGTTGTAAATCACTTGGATATGAGGTTACAGACTTAAAGGGGTTACCAGGTAGTATGCCCTCTTACTTTTTTGTTACTGATCCTGATGGATATAAAGTGGAAGTAATTAGAAAAAAAGTGTAAATTTTTAAATGAAAATCCATATTGTTTAACCTCTTAAGGCATAAACAATATGGATTATTTTTATTGTGAAACTATCTTTCTATTTCACGAACTGCAAAATAATTACCGTCTAAGTCAGAGAATGTAAAATGTACTAGACCTTGATATTCATTAATTTCTGATACATTTACACCTTTATTAGTTAGTCTATCGTGCATATCTTTTAAGTTATATGTTGAAAATAAAATTGAAGGGGCATCTAAGTTTACTCCAGGCGAATTTTCTTTAACAAATTCCTTATCAAAAATAACTAAATCAACATCAGAATTATTATAAGGTGATAATTCTACAGAGAGTAATTTTTCTTCATCATTAGTTGTCTTTCCTTTAGTGAATTCAAGCATTTCAACCCAAAAATTAAGTGAGCTTTCAACATCATTTACATATAGCATTATTTGTCCAAATTTATCAATCATATTTTCTCCTTAGTTAGTTATCCAATTTTTTGGAATTTTTTAATAAATAAATTATAACATACAGTAAAGATATTTACTATAATTATATCTAGATTTTTAATTGACTTACAGTGATTAATAGGATAAAATTATATTGATGAATATAGATATGAGGTGATTTTATGAATACTACAAATATAGCAAATATTTTTAAAGCACTTAGTGATAAAAACCGCGTAGAAATTTTATTTTTGCTTAAGGATAAAGAAATGTGTGCTTGTGATTTGTTAGAAAATTTAGATATTTCACAATCAACACTTTCTCATCATATGAAAATTTTACTGAGTAGTGAAATCGTAATTGAACGTAAAAATAAAAAGTGGAGTTTTTATCATATAAATTGTAAAAAGTTAAATCAGGCAAAAGATATTTTAGATAAGCTAACATGTGTAAAAATAAGCGATAATTCAAGTTGCTTTGAGTAGGAGGTAAATATGGAATTTGATACAATTGTAGCAATTAGTACTGCTGTAGGTGATGGAGCAATTTCAATTGTTAGAGTGAGTGGCAAAGATGCTATTGGTGAAGTTTCAAAAATATTTACTAAAGATCTTACTAAAGTAAATTCACATACAATTCATTATGGGTTTATTAACGATAATGGAATAGATATTGATGAGGTTTTAGTTACAGTTATGAAAAGCCCTAGGAGTTTTACAACCGAAGATGTTGTAGAAATTTCTTGTCATGGAGGATATGCCGTTACTAATAAAATATTTGAAACTATTTTAAAGCAAAATGTAAGAATTGCTGAACCTGGAGAATTTACAAAACGTGCTTTTTTAAATGGGCGTATTGATTTAGTTCAAGCTGAAGCAATTAGTGATTTAATTAAAGCAAAAACAGACCTTAGTATGAGTGTAGCATTAAATTCACTAAAGAAGTCAGTAAGTAGTCAGGTAGAAGTACTACGCAGTTTTGTACTTAGTTTAATTGCTAATATTGAAGTTAATATTGATTATCCAGAATATGATGATATTGATCAGTTGACTAGTGAAATAATCATTCCAAAGGCATTGGAAATAAAAAGTAAATTATCTAGTTTATTAAATAATGCACGTGATGGACAAATTATTGAAAAAGGCTTAGTTATGAGTATTATTGGAAGTCCTAATGTAGGAAAGTCAAGTTTACTAAACAGACTAATTGGTGAAAACAAAGCGATTGTTACTGATGTTGCTGGTACTACAAGAGATACTGTAGAGTCAGAAATAGTTATAGGTGGAGTGTTATTTAAATTAATAGACACAGCAGGGATTAGAAAAACAGACGATATTGTGGAAAGCATTGGAGTAGAAAAAAGTTTAGATATCCTTACTAAGAGTGATATTGTTTTGTATGTTTTAGATAGTAGTTGTGAAGTAAGTGATGAGCAACGTATTTTACTTGATCAAATTAAATCACTAAATCATTTAGTGCTGTTGAATAAACAAGATTTAGAAAGTAAGATAGATTATGATTTAAGCGAGTTTAATACATTAAAGATAAGTGCCTTAAAAGATATTAATATTGAAAAAGTGGATGAAAAAATTATTGATATTTTAAAACTAAATGAAATGAATTATATTGATCAGACAGTTGTAACTAAAACAAGACATATTTCACATTTAAATAATGCCTTAAACAGTATTAATGAGGTGATTTCTGCTGCTGAGATAGGGATAGAACTTGATTTGATAAGTATTGATATAAATAATATATATTTTGAACTTGGGAATGTTTTGGGATATGAAGTGAGTGATGATATTTTAGATAAGTTATTTAGTGAATTTTGCTTAGGAAAGTAGTGATAATATGAAATATGATGTAGTTGTAATAGGTGGTGGGCATGCTGGTATTGAATCATGCCTTGCTAGTAGTAGAATGAATGAAAAGACTCTGCTTGTTACTATGGATTTTTCAAAGGTTGGTTTCATGCCTTGTAATCCAAGTATAGGTGGGCCTGCAAAGGGAATTGTTGTACGTGAAGTAGATGCACTTGGTGGCGAGATGGGAAAAGCTGCAGATGCGACACTCATCCAAATGAAAATGTTAAATACTGCAAAGGGGCCTGCAGTACAAAGTCTTAGAGCTCAAATAGATCGAGTTGAATACCCTAAGTATATGCAAAACATTTTAAAAAACCAAGGGAATCTTGATATTATTGAAGATAGTGTCGAAAATATTAAAGTTGATAATAATCAAGTCTCATCTGTTGTACTCACATCAGGTAAGGAAATTTTTTGCAAAAGTGTTATTGTTACTACAGGGACATATATGCAAAGTGATGTTTTACTTGGTGAAGATAGAATTCGTGCGGGAGCAGATGATAGTAAGTCATCTGACTTGAGTGAGTGTTTAAGAAAACTTGGGATAGAAACATTTAGGCTAAAAACTGGAACGCCTCCAAGAATTGAGAAAGGTTCAATCAATTTTTCTAAAGTAGAGAAGCAAGGTGGAGATGATATCTTACGTACTTTTAGTTACTTTAGAGAACCTACATATAATTTAGAACAACAATTACCCTGTTATTTAACGTATACAACATCTAAAACTCAAGAAATAATTGAGGAAAATCTAAATAAATCCAGTGTGTTTGGAGCAATAAAAGATTTAGATAGTGTAGGTCCTAGATATTGTCCTTCTATTGAGGATAAAATTGTTAGATTTAATGATAAGCCTAGACATCAAATTTTCTTAGAACCTGAAAGTATTTATTATGATGATATTTATATTCAAGGGTTTTCATCAAGTATGCCAAAAGATATTCAGGAGTTAATGGTTAAATCTATTGTTGGTCTTGAAGATGCAAAAATTTTAAAATATGCGTATGCTATAGAATATGATGCAATTAATCCAATGCAACTTCGTCCTAGTTTAGAGTTGAAATTTATTTCCAATCTATTTTTTGCTGGACAAGTGAATGGAACAAGTGGATATGAAGAAGCAGCAGGTCAGGGAATAATCGCTGGTATTAATGCTGCCCTAAAAAATAACGATAAGCCACCACTAATCTTAAAAAGAAGTGATGCATATATTGGTGTAATGATTGATGACCTTGTAACTAAGGGGACAAAGGAACCGTACAGATTGCTAACTTCAAGATCAGAGTTTCGTTTGCTACTTAGAAGCGATAATGCAGATCGTAGATTAAGTAAATTAAGTTATCAAGTAGGACTTTTATCAAATGAGTGTTATAATATATTTAATGATAAGAATAATCGTATAGAAATATTATCAAAAAAGTTAAGGGAATTCAAAATTAATCCAACAAAAGAAATAAATAATTATTTAGTTGAAATTGGTAGTAGTGCACTAAACTCAAGCGTTTATGCTTGTGATTTGTTCAAGAGACCGGAAATAAAATATAATCATATTAAAAAATTAACTTCAGTTTTTGAAGGTGATTCCATATATAAACAAGTTGAGATTGAATTTAAGTATAGTGGATATATTGAAAAAACTTGGCGTGAGGTTGAAAAGTTTGAGCGTCTTGAAAAGATTGAATTATCTGAAGATTTAAATTATGATAGTTTTAAGAACTTAAGTTTAGAAGCAAAAGAAAAGCTAAATAAAATTAAGCCTCTTACTCTAGGACAAGCTTCTAGAATTAGTGGAGTGAATCCTGCAGATATTTCAGTGTTATTAATTGAAAGAAAGAAGGACCAAGTATAGATGAAAAAACGTGATTTAACAAGAGGTAAAGTAACGAAATCTCTATTAATAGTTGCAGTACCAACAATGCTTACACAGCTTCTAATGTTTTCATACAATATTGTCGATTTAAAATTTGTATCGGCGCTTGGAACTACGGCAATTGCAGCAGTAGGCTCAGCAACACTATTTGTAGGAATTGGAAATTCAGTTAATGCATTGTGTGTAGTAGGAACAGGGATTAAAGCTAGTCATTCTGCTGGGAAAAATGATTTAAATTCTTTTCATAGGGCTTTAAATTCAGGATATATTATCAACGTAGTTGTAAATGTTTTATATATTTTATTACTTGTAGTTTTTCCAAGACAGCTTTTGGCAATTATTAATATTTCAGATGAAACAGTTATTGAAATGGCAGTTACATATATGAGAATATTTGCTTTTGCCTCATTTTTTCAGTTTACGAATAATCTTATTATTAGAGTGCTTGGGGGACTTGGGTTAAGTGATAAAACATTATATGTTAGTATAGTAGGGGTCGTAATAAATATTATTTTAGATCCAATATTTATTTATACATTTAAATTAGGTGTTGGGGGAGCGGCGCTTGCTTCCTTGATTGGAAATTTAGTTATTACTGTAATATTTATTAAAATGTATTATTCAACATTAAGGTTTAGTAAGAGTGAAGGAATAAATATTCCTACAATTATTTCTACATTAAAATTGGGAATACCATATATGCTACAGCGTCTAACTTTTACATTTGTTGGAATATGGATGGGAAGAATTGTAGCAAGGTATGGTATTGAAGCCATTGCTTCTCAAAAAATAGGACATCAAGTAGAATCAATTACATTTATGATAGTTGGTGGAATGTTTGCTGCAATGGCAGCCTTTGCGGGGCAAAACATGGGGGCAAAACAATTTGAGCGAATTAAGGAAGGGTACAGTAGTGCTATTAAAATAGGTATTTGCTATGCTTTATTAACAAGTTTTATTTTTATATTGTTCCCAGAAGAAATTGCTAAGCTATTTGATAGCAATCCTCTTACAATAAAATATACTGTTTATTATTTACAAATTATTGCATTTGGTCAAATATTTGCGGTACTTGAAATGGTTGGTAATGGATTATATACAGGAATTGGAATTCCTAAAGTACCAGCTACAATTAGTATTGTATTTACAGTTTTAAGAATTCCTCTTGCAATTATACTATCATATTATTTTGGAATCATAGGAGTATTTTTAAGTATCTCATTAACTTCAATAGTGAAAGGACTGATATCATATGGAATATACAGGTTTAAAGTGTCTAAACAAATCGGTAATACAATCGTTTCTAAATAATGCGAGTAAAGAAATGATTTTAAATAATCAGTATGGAATGGAAAGGGAAATGCTTAGAGTTAGAGATAAGCAGAATTCTCTTTTGTCTCATCCTGAAGTTTTTGGTTTAAAAACAAAAAATTCTTACATAACAACAGATTTTGCAGAAAATCAATTAGAAGTTGTCACACCAATTTTTGAAACAATTCAAAAGACCCTTGATTTTAATGAAGCGCTATATGATATTGTTGCTTTAGAACTTAAACCTAACGAACTTTTATGGCCACTTTCAATGCCATGTGATTTGTCAAATGGAGTAGTTTTTGCCAAGTTTCCTGAATCTAGTAATTATGAAAATTATCGCAAGCATTTAATTAAAAAATATGGAGAAAATGTACAGATGATATCTGGTATTCATTTTAATTTTTCATTTGGTGAACAATTCTTAAGTGCTTTGTATAAAGAACTAAAATGCAATGAGACTTTTAATAATTTTAAGAATACAGTGTATTTAAAAATCATTAATAATTATCGTTATTATAGATATTTAACAACAATATTTTTAAGTGCTTCTCCTGTTGTGCATGAAAGCTTTGGTAATGTTGATGAAGTATTTGCAATTAGATCAAGTAAATTTGGGTATTGTAACATGGAAGAGCTTGGTATAAGATATACTACTATTAAAGATTTTATTGATAGTGTAAAGTCTGCTATTGAAAAGGAAAAGATAATTGATGAGCGTGAAATCTATGATAGTATTAGAATAAAAAATGGTAGTAAATTTGTTACTGAAAATTTAGAAGAAACTGGAATAAAATATATAGAAGTAAGAAATATAGATATTAATCCATATGTAAAAGGCGGTGCTAATGTAGAAGACTTAAAGTTTGTAGAATTAATTCTTGTTTATTGCTTACTTAGTGAACTAAGAGAGGAAGATATTTATGAAGATGTTAGTAATTCAAACAATATTTATGCCTTTGAAGATGTAGTAATAAAAGATTTAGATTTACTTTTAAAATTTAATGATGAAAATAATCTTGGGCTTGAAAAAATTATCGAAAAAAAGCGAGAAGAGTTTTTGAATAGAAATTTACTAACTACAAGATTGTTGAATGATTTAAAAAGTAATAGTTTTTTACAATTTGGAGAAGATAAAGCTACAGAGTATTTGCAGAGTGCTTATAACAATAGATATAAGTTTGTAGGATTTTCGCATATGGAACTTTCTACACAGCTACTAATTAAAAGTGCAGTAAAGCGAGGAGTAAAAGTTGAATTTTTAGATGAGTATGACAATTTTATAAAGTTAAGTGTTGATGATAAATCAGAAATTGTAAAGCAATGTACTCAAACTAATAAAGATGGTTTTGCGAATGTACTTGCAATGTCTAATAAAGTTGTAACAAAAAATATACTTGCAAGTCATGGAATGAAAGTTCCGGTTGGAGCTGATTTTGTTAGTAAAAATGGAGCTTATAATTATGCGATATATTTAGGGAAAGATTTTGTTGTTAAACCAAAGAGTACAAACTTTGGTCTTGGTATTTCTATCTTTAAAGGTAATGTAATTAAGGAAGATGTTAAAAAAGCTATTGATTTTGCATTTGAATATGATTCCAATATTTTAATTGAAGAGTATATTTCTGGAAAAGAGTATAGATTTTTAGTAATAGATGGAAAAGTTTCAGGAATTTTAAATCGTGTTCCTGCTAATGTAGTTGGGGATGGTGTTAGTACAATTAAAGAATTAGTTGAAATAAAAAATAGAGATTCACTTCGAGGAAGAGGTTATGTTTCTCCTCTTGAGAAAATTAATATCGATGAATCGGCAAAGCTTTTTTTACATGCCCAAAACTTAGATGAAGAGTCAGTACTAGAAGAGAATACTCAAGTTTTTTTGAGGGAAAATAGTAACATTAGTACTGGTGGGGATAGTATTGATTATACTGATGAGGTTCACCAAGTATTTAAAGATATTGCAATAGCAGCAACAGATGCTTTTGATATTACCTTTTGCGGAGTTGATATTATTATTGATGATATTACGAATCCATATTCAAATTATGGAATTATTGAAGTAAATTTTAATCCAGCAATTCACATTCATTCATACCCTTTTATTGGAAAAGAAAGGGAAATAGCATATGACGTTTTATGTGCTCTTGACTTAGTAAAATGATGAATACAAGTGAATTAAAAAATTATTTATATAATTTAGGTGGAGCTAGTAGAGGACTTGATAATTTTTCTGATTTTTTAGCTAAATATGATAATCCTCAAAATAAATTTAAATGTATTCATGTATTGGGAACTAATGGAAAAGGTTCAACTACTGCAATTCTTGAAAAGCTTCTTGAAAATAAATTTTGTCAAGTTGCTACTTTTACTTCTCCTGCATTAATAGATGTATTTGATCGCATTCAGATTAATAGAACTGATATATGTGAGGATGATTTTACAAGAATCTTTAACCTTATTTATAAAGATGCTAAATTGCATCAACTAGGTTTTTTTGAGATATTAACTGCAATTGCTTTTATATATTTTGCAGAACAAAATGTAAATTATGCAATTATTGAAGCAGGTGTTGGTGGAAAACATGACTGCACTTCTGTTATTAATGCGCAAGTAAGAGTCTTAACAAATGTTGGATATGATCATGTTGATATACTTGGAGCTAGTTTGGAAGAAATACTTATACAAAAGCTTGGAGCCTGTAAGCCAAGAGATACATTAATTACAACTATTAATGAAAAGACTCTAAAAACTATTGCTGAGAAGTGGTGTGAGAAAAATAGTGTTAGTTGCTTATTTGTTAGTAACTATGTAGAGTATGAATTAAATTTGCTTGGATCACATCAAAAGCAAAATGCTAGCTTAGCTTATGAATGTTGCAAAGTCTTGCAATTAAATTTAACAGAAGAGATGGTTAAAAATAGTTTTAAAACTGTATGTTGGCGAGGTAGGTTTGAAAAAATTGCTGAGAATGCATATATTGATGGTGCACATAATATTGATGGTATTTATCAAAGTTTGAAAACTGCTGATCAAATATTTGGCAAGAAGAACTATAATGTTATTAGTAGTATATTAAAAGGAAAAGATGTAAGGATGTTTAATAAAGTTTTCAATGAACATGCTAATAAAACTACTTTTACAACTTTTGAATATCTACGTGCTTATACAAGAGAAGAATTACTTGAATTTGATGTAAATGTTAATTTTAATTTAAAGCAATTAATTGATGAAGCAATTAATAGTAATGATAATTATCTATTTACAGGTTCCCTATATTTCATTACAGAAATTATTAAATATCTAAATAATAAAAAGGAGCGATAATGTGAAGAGAAAAATCTTTTTTTTTGATATGGATGGTACATTATTACCACATGGAGTAAATCAAACAATTAGTGAAAATAATTTATATGCACTAAATAAATTAGAAGAGTTAGGTTATCATGTTGTACTTAATACAGGTAAGAGTTATTCAATGTGTTTTGATCAATTGAAATTATACAATTTCAAAACTGCTATTACTTCTAATGGACAAAATATTATTCATAATAATGAAATAATTTATAGTGGATGTTTTGAAAATGAGGATATTACTTATTGGATAGAGTATGCAAAAAACAATAATTTGCAAATTGGTTTTCAAACTGATAATAAGCAGTATATTTTAAATTCAAATGAAGCAGACAAATATCGAAGAATTTGTTTTGAGCATTTAAACGTTGATTTACCTATAATCATTGATAATTTGGATAGTAATGTTAATGTGCAACAAATATGGCTTTTAGGAAATGTTGGAAACCTTAGTTTAAGAGATGACTTTGATTATTTTAGATGGCATGACTATGCATGTGATGTACAACTAAAAGGAATTAACAAAGGAAGTGGAGCTTTACGTGTTATTGAGCATTTAGGATATCAAGATGCAGAAATCTATGCTTTTGGTGATGGAGAAAATGATTTGTCAATGTTTAAAATATCAGATGTAAGTGTTGCAATGAATGATGCTAGTGATTTTGTGAAGGCTAATGCTTCAAATATTACAACTTCAGCAAGTGAAGATGGAGTTTATAATTTTTTAAAATTAGATGAAATAATTTAAAATAATTTTACTGTATGATATAATGATAAGGGGGTGGGTATATGAAAGAGAAAAATAAATTTTTATCATTTAGAAATATTGCTGTTGCTGTAGTTGTAATTTCTGTAATAGCTGTGTCATTATATACATATAATTTAAGTAAAAAAGAGCAAATAGTTAATGATGCAATTACTCAATTAAATAGTATTTTTATTAATTATGATGAAAAGTATATTGAGTTAGAAATAGTTACTGAAAATGAGGAATATAATTACCAACTTCAAGTATATGATGAAAATAACAATTATTATATTTTAGAATCTAGTGCCAAAGATGTCGATTTTTTACTTGAATCTTACTGTGATAATAATATAGAGTATGTAAAATCTAATTACACTGTAGGATTTGAACTACTAAATACAAGTAATTGTTCAAATAGAATTTCAAATATTGCAACAGGATTTGCTGGTTTTGATTTTTCTTCACTTAAATCAAATGACTTTGAAATAAAGCAAGATGGAGATAGTACTGAGTTAACTGCAAAGAAAAGAAGTTTATCTAATAATGTTTTTCTTGGAAATTTTGTTGATGAAAATGAAGTTGAATTTAGTAAATTTATTATTACAACAGCAGAAAATTCTACAAGTTTAAGCACTAAGTTTATTCATCCAATATATGGAGAAATGACAATAGATTTAAGTATTGAGTTAGAAAAAGTATTGGAAATTCCAGAATATAAGTAATAAATAAACTCACTTTTTTTGATTAATAAAGTGAGTCAGACTGTAGACAAAAAGCATTGATATTTATCCTATGTGGATGAATTCCAATGCTTTTGTTATATTTATATGCATATTTCACTAATATTTCCTATACCCTCTGTGCCATTTTCTTTAAGT
>JBKEBI010000045.1:0-20531 GCA_047973085.1 Bacilli bacterium
ATTTAATTATTCTGCAGTTAAGAAGTCTTCTCCTGGATTCCATCCACATGGAACAAGTTTTCCTTCAACTTCAGCTTGAAATACTTCAAGAGTTCTAAGTATTTCTTCAACATTTCTTCCACCTTCTCCATGATTAATTGACATATGCTTTAATGTTCCATCAGGTGCGATAATGAAAGTTCCTCTCCAAGCAAGTCCTTTTTCAAAATCAAGAACCCCGTATGCTTCACTTACAGCGTGATTTAAATCACTAGCATGTGGGTGGTCTAGTTTACCAAGATCAGCTCTTGCTTGCCATGCTAAATGAGAGAATACACTATCAGTAGATACAGCGATTAATTCTGCATTTAATTCCTTAAATTTAGGATACAAACTATTAAAAGTTTTAATCTCTGTCGGACATACAAATGTAAAATCTAATGGATAAAAATATAATACAGTCCATTTTCCAGCGTCTTTTAATTCTTTCAATGAAACTTTACCAAAACGGTTTAATCCTTCTCCTTCACCAAGTACAGCTTCCATTTCAAATTCAGGTGCTTGATGACCTATTCTTGCCTCTTCAAATAAAAAATCGTTTTCAAAATTCATAATATTACCTCCTGTTTATAAATCTATGATATTATAATTAATCTATATAGTCAATTAAAACGATTTTTAAGTTTTTATAATATTTATGATATAATATTTTTAGGGGGTGAATTTTATGTTTAAAAAATTTGCTAGCTATTATAAAAATCATTTATGCCTTTTTTTAATTGATATGTTTTCTGCATTTTCTATAGCAGTAATAGATTTAATTGTGCCAATAATTTTTAGAATTTTTATGGATGATGCAATTCCAAATAAAGATATGAATAAAGTTGTAACATTTTCAATTATGCTTGTAATATGTCTAATATTTGCAGTGATTTTCAACTATATTGTATCTTATTATGGACATGTAATGGGAACGAAAATTGAAAAGGATATGAGACAAGATTTATTTAATCATTTTCAAGGTATGGATATGAAGTTCTTTAGTGAAGAACAGGTGGGAAAGCTTATGAGTAGACTAGTAGGAGATTTGCGAGATATAAGTGAATTTGCTCATCATGGTCCAGAGGATATTTTTATTTCAATGATTATGCTTGTAGGAAGCTTTATTATTCTTGCAACAATTAATATACCTTTAACACTCATACTTTTAGTAATTTTGATAGTAATGTTAATCTTTACACGTATTAGAAAAAATAGGATGACTGTTGCTTTTAGAAATACAAGAGAAGTTCATGCTAATTTGAACAATCAAATTTCAAATATATTAAGTGGTATTGGAGTTGTAAAGTCATATACAAATGAAGAATTTGAAAAGAATAGATTTTCTGAGTTCAATGGTGAGTACCAAGAAAGTTGGGATGGAGCATATTATGAGATGGGAGTATTTAGCTCTGTAATGAACTTGATGCTGAAACTGATGATGTATGTAGTAATCATTGTAGGAGGAGTCTTGACAATAAAAGGTAAGATGTCTGCTGGAGACCTTGCTGCATTTGTTTTATATATAGCTTATTTTACAAGTCCAATCAGAAGGTTAATAAGCTTTTTTGACCAATATCAAAAAGGATGGAGTGGATTTACTAGATTTTATGATATGCTTCAAGTAAAAGATGAAATCAAAGATGGGTCTAAAAAATTTAAGAATTTAGAAGATAAAATTGAATTTAAAAATGCGACTTTTGCTTATGAAAAAGAGAAAGTATTTGATAATTTAAACATAGAAGTTGCGAAAAATACTAGTGTAGCACTTGTAGGAAAAACCGGGGTTGGAAAGAGTACAATTGCTAAACTTGTTCCAAGATTTTATGATCTAACATCTGGTGAAATTTTAATTGATGGAAATAATATAAAGGAGTTTACATTAAAATCTCTTCGTGAAAATATAGGTTATGTAGAACAAGATAGTTATATTTTCTTTGGGACAATTTTAGAAAACATTTTATATGGAAATCCCGATGCTAGTTTTGAGGAAGTAGTAAATGCTGCGAAGTTAGCTTCGTTAGACGAATTTGTGGGAACTCTCCCAGAAAAGTATAATACAAACGTTGGAGAAAAAGGAATAAAACTTTCAGGAGGACAAAGACAACGTGTTTCTCTTGCAAGAATGTTTTTAAAGAATCCTGATATTCTAGTACTAGATGAGGCAACAAGTGCACTAGATAATCAAACAGAAGCGATGATTCAAAAATCAATTGAATATTTAAGCGAGAATAGAACAAGTATTATTATTGCACATAGGCTTACTACAGTAGAGCACTGTGATACGATCTATCTTTTAGGAGAAGATCAAATAATTGAAAAAGGAAGTCATAGTGAGTTAATGGATAAAAAGGGTGCATATTATGAATTGTATATGAGTGCTTTGAAAAAAGGAGAGTTAATGATATAAAAACATTGGGGTCATCCCAATGTTTTCTATTGTTTTAAAGATTTTTGAATTGTTTTTTACTTGAATATCTATAGTTTATGTATATATTTGCTTACAAATTTTTTTATATCATTATCACTATAGTTTTTTGAACCAAAATTTCCAAGAGAGATAATATTTATTTTTTTCGCTCCTAATATTTTTAGCATGTTGCGTACATAGAATCTATCAGAATTGATGTTAAATAAATATGCAATAGGTTTTGGAGCAATTTTAAATCCTGTTGTATTTATAATAGTAGCTTGCTTTAGCGAAGTAAGTCCCTTCATTTTTAGTCCGTTAATTTCAAAGGTTTTGTTAACGACCATAATTAAATCAAAATACGACTTTAAAACACCAGGGACATTCCAATTCCAAGTTGGATATACAATGATACATTCTTCATATTTTAAAAACTGATTAACTAACTTTTCTTGTTCATCAGACATTTTTTTTAACATTGAATCATCTAAGTATGGTATTTCTACATTATATAAGTCAAGAATATCTATATCATTTTGATTCCATCCCTTTTGCTTTTTTAATTCATTAAAAATTTTTAAAGTATTGGATTCTGCTCTAGCACAAGCTAGTATAACAAGTTTTTTCATAAAGGCCTCCTCTAGTAGGCTTTTATTATATCATATTTACTTTGCTTATTTCTATTAATTTTGGTATAATAATAGATAGTCTGAGGTGATTATATGTTAACGGATTCACATGCTCATTTAAATGACAAACAGTTTGAAAATGATTTAGATGAGATAGTAAAAAAAGCGAAAAAAAATGGTGTAGGATATATTATTGTAAATGGATATGATTTAGAGAGTAGTATGAAGGCAATAGAGATTGCAAATACTTATGAGAATATTTATGCTACAGTAGGAATCCATCCATTAGATATTGATAAATTCAGTGAGAGTACAATCGCTGAGTTAAGAACTCTTGCAGCTAGTGATAAAGTTGTTGCAATTGGAGAAATTGGACTTGATTATCACTATGATAAAAGTAAAAAAGAAGAGCAGAAGGAAATTTTTAAGTTGCAGTTAGCACTTGCTAAAGAACTAGAGCTACCAGTTACAATTCATACTAGAGAGTCAATAAACGATACGTATGATATTTTAAAGGTAACTAATAATTTTGGCGTTATGCATTGTTATAGCGGAAGTGTTGAAATGGCCCAAAAGTTTATTGATATTGGTTATTATATTAGTTTGGCAGGTCCGGTTACTTTTAAGAATGCTATTGTGCCTAAAGAAGTTGCTAAAGCAGTTCCGCTTTCTAGGTTGTTAGTGGAAACAGACTGCCCATATCTTACCCCTCACCCAAATCGAGGGAAGCGTAATGATCCTAGTTATGTGCGTTTAGTTGTAAAAGAAATTGCGGAGCTAAGGGGAATAGATATTAAAGAAATAGAATCAGTGACTAGCACAAATGTTGCAGAGTTATTTAAGTTATAGAAAGAGAAGTGGTTATATGAAATTAAAAAAAGATACTTTATTTATAGCTTGTTCTATTATTTTAATTGTAGGATTGAGTATAGTATCGTTTTTGAAAGTTGAAGGAAATTTAAAATTCTTTCTAATTGTTTTATATGTAATACTGCTAGTTGTAAATGTAATTATATTCTTCTCTGTAAAAGGAGATGCAAATAAGGAATTAGCTAAAGTTACATATATGATTGAAAGTCATGGAAATGACCTTTTTACAAATATGCCAATTGGGGTAGTATCAATTAATTCATCTGGGATTATATTATGGGCTAATAATTATTTCAAGTCGCTATTTGATGACACTCTTGATATGAGAAGTATTACTGAAATTTTTCCAAATATAATGGATGATTTAGCTGAAAGTAAAGAAGTTACTGTAGAAATAAATGAAGATTATTATAAAGCAGTGAAAAGTAATGAAGCAATATTCTTTTTTGAAGACACTGAAAGAGTTGAAACTGAAAAAAAGTATTCTAAGGGAAAGTTAGTAATGGGGGCGATTAGCTTTGACAATTATGAGGATTACTATAACTCTTTAGATGAGCAAAGATCAAATGAAATAACATCTCATATGGCAAAATTGATTAATCAGTGGTGTGCAGAGTTTGGAATATATTTGCGAAAATATTCTAATAGTAGATATCTAATGATAATGAATGCAGATTCACTTGATAAAGTTATTGAGGATACATTTTCAATTTTGGATTTAATTAGAAATTATGGGAATAGAACCAAATTACCTTTAACAATAAGTATGAGTATAGCTCGTGATGTTGATGATATTAGAGAGTTATCAGATATTGTTTTTGAAGGTCTTGATTTAGTACTTAGTAGAGGTGGAGATCAAGTTGTAATTAAAAGTGGACTTAAAAAGACTGATTTTTATGGAGGAAAAACTGATGCAATTGAGAAGAGAAATCGTGTTAAGGCAAGAATGTTTTCTGGATCTGTTGCTAATTTTGTTAGAAAAAGTAAAAATGTTATTATCATGGGACATAAGGATGCTGATTTTGACTCTATAGGTGGTTGTGTAGGTATGAGTAAGTTAGCACTTGAACTTAATGCAAATGTTAGTGTTGCTCTTGATATAGCTGAACTTTCTCCAAGTTCTAGAAAGTTGATTAGAGAATTAGAAGATACAGATTTTTATGATTTGATTAAAGATCCTAATGAAGTTTTGAAAGATATGGTTAGAGAAACTTTGGTGATTGTTGTCGATACTCACAAAGTTAATATGGTAGAGTCTCCAGATATTTTAGAAAAGTCTAAAAATACAATAATCATAGATCATCATCGTAGAGGAGAAGGAATTATCCCAAATCCTATTTTATCCTATATTGAACCGTACGCTTCTAGTACTAGTGAACTTGTTACAGAGCTTATTAGTTTTCAATTAAATGATGTGAATATATCTTCGCTTGAAGCAACAGCGATGCTTGCGGGAATAATAATGGATACTAAGAGTTTTGTTTATAGAACTGGAAATAGAACATTTGATGCTGCAGCCACATTAAAGGCTAAAGGTGCTGATACAATTGTAATTCAAGATTTATTGAAAGAAGAGAAAGCGGTAGTGGTAGCTAGAAATAACTTAATTAGTAATATTGAAGTTGTTGGAGATAATTGTGCAATTACTTATACAAGTGATAGAATTTCTCAAGTTATTCTAGCACAAGCTGCAGATGAAATATTGAAAATTGAAGGGATTAAGGCTTCGTTTGTTCTCGGTAAGTTTGATGAAAATACTATTTCTTTAAGTACTAGAAGTTTAGGAGAAGTTAACGTTCAGTTAATTGCAGAACAGTTTGGAGGCGGTGGTCATATGACTGCAGCAGCAGCAAGAATTTCTAGTGATAATATTAATGAAGTGGTAGAAGCTTTAAAATCTGTTTTAGATGGAGGTAATTTAGATGAAAGTAGTCTTTCTAGTTGATGTAAAAGGAAAAGGTAAAAAAGGTGAAGTAAAAGAGATGAGTAATGGGTATGCTCAAAATTTTTTACTTAAGCAAAATTTAGCTATTGAAGCAACAAAAGAAAACCTTCGTATTCTTGAAGAAGAGAATAAGAAGAATGTTGCTAAAGAAGAAGAATTAGTGGCAAAAATGCAAAAAATTGCTAATGAACTAAATAATGTTGAGATAAAATTTAAATTAAAAACTGATGATAAAAGTGGAAAAGTTTTTGGAAGTATAAGTAGTAAACAAATAAAGAAAGAATTAGAGAAACTAGGCTATAAGTTGGATGCTCATGCAGTTCATTTAGAAACTGCAATTAATACTCTTGGTTATAGTAATGTTGAAATAAAGTTACACAAGAATATTAATGCTATAGTTAAAGTACATGTAGTAAGCGAGTAATGAGGTGTAGAGATGGAACTTAAACAACAACCCCATAATAAAGATGCAGAACAGTATGTTCTTGGTGCAATGTGCTTATCAAAAAATGCAATAAATGTTGCTAGAGATAGACTTGATGTGGATGATTTTTATTATCCTAATCATCAAGTTATTTTTGCTGCAATAGAAAGATTAGTAGATGCAAAGATGCCAATAGATGTTGTGGTTTTGACTGATGATTTGACTAGAAATGAATTAATTCACGATGCAGGTGGAGTTGATTATATTGCAAGGATTGTTGCATATACGGCAAGTGCTGCAAATATTGATTCATACGTTAAAATTGTTGAGGAAAAAGCTCTATTGAGAAAGCTTATTACAACTAGTGAAGATATCGGGAATATGGCTTTTAATTCTGATGAAGAAATAAAAGATATTTTAGATAAAAGTGAACAGTTGATTTTATCTGTTGTTAAAAAAAGACAAAGTACGGAGTTTAAAACAGTTTCTGATGTGCTTAGAGATGTAAGAAAGAATTTAGAATATTTACAAACAGTAGATGGAAATGTTACGGGAATTCCAACTAACTTTATAGCACTTGACAAGATGACAAATGGTTTGAATCCAAATGAATTGATTATTTTAGCAGCTCGTCCTGCCATGGGTAAAACTGCTTTTGCACTAAATATATGTCAAAATATTGCTTTAAATACTGATAAGGCAGTAGCTTTATTTAGTTTAGAGATGGGTGCTGACCAGTTGATGAATCGTTTTATTAGTTCTGTTGGGCAAATTGATGCTTCAAAATTACGGGTAGGTAAACTAGATGGTAAAGAATGGGATCAGTTAAATAGTGCAATGGCTAAACTTTCTAATGCGAAGTTGTATTTGGATGATTCAGCGGGAATTACAGTTGGTGAAATCAGAGCGAAATGTAGAAGACTTGCTGCAAGAGAAGATATTGGGCTTGTTGTAATTGATTACTTACAATTAATCACTGGTTCTGCTCGTGCTGCAGCAGGAGGAAGACAAAACGAGGTTAGTGAAATTTCAAGAATGCTTAAGTTGATGGCACTTGAGCTTGGGGTTCCAGTTATTGCTCTTAGTCAACTATCTCGTGGTGTTGAGAGTAGGGAAGATAAGAGGCCATTGATGTCGGATTTGCGTGAATCAGGTTCTATAGAACAAGATGCTGATATAGTAATGTTCTTGTATAGAGACGATTATTATACAAAGGAAAGTACAAATGATAATGTTAGCAATGTAGAGGTGCTAATTGCAAAACACAGAAGTGGTCCAACCGGTAAGATAGATTTATCATTTGTGAAGAATTATAGTAAATTTACCAATGTTGTTTATAATGATGATGGATTTTAGAAGGAGGTACTTATGTTAGGAAAAGTAATAGGATTTATTTTAGCACTTATACTTGTTTTAACAGGAGTGCTTTTTGAAGAAAGTTTAATTGGTGATATTAGTGAAAGTGATGGAAAATATAGCATATATATCAACAATGTTTTTTATGGAACTGTGGAAGACCGTACGCCATTTGATGACTATATTAATGAAACATATGAAAAGTATAATAAAGAATCGACAATAGGGGCAGTTTATGCTCCTGATAATTACTCAATAGATTCTGTAACAGGTGCTTTTGATACTAATAAAACAGATGAAGAAATTTTAGAAGCATTTAAAGAAAATGTAGAATTTTTAGTTGATGGATATAAGGTGAGTATTGTAAAGGAATCCAAATATAGTACAAATGAGCAACAAATGCAAGGTGGAGAAGTAAAACTTACAAGCAAATCAAACTATGCAATTTTATATAGTACAGATAAAGAAGAAGTTGATACAGCATTTTCTAAAATACTAGGCACATTTATTGATGAGCAATCAATTGAAAGAATTAATCGAGGAGAAACAATAGATAATTTTGATGTAGGTACTGAAGAAGTACTATCCTACAATGTAGGAGGGATTGTTGTTGGAAGTGAGACAAAAGTTCCATACAACAAAGTGCTTGTTGGTGAAGAATTATACAATAAAATGCTTTTTTATAATATTAGTGAAGATAAGAAATATACTGTTCAAGATGGAGATACAATTGAAGATATAGCTATGGCTAATATGCTGAATGTAAATGAATTAGTAGCTGCTAATAAGTCAATCATTAATGAAAATACAATATTATCTCCTGGACAAGAAGTTGTTGTAAATCTTGTAGATCCAGTTGTTACAGTTGAATCTACAAAGATTCTTGTTAAAGAAGAAGTAGTTCCATATGAAACCGAAGTAATTGAAGATGACACAATGCTTACAACTGAAGCTAGTATCATAAAAGAAGAGGGATCGGATGGTAAGGTTGAACGTGTATATGAAATAGATTATTTAAATGGCCAATCAACGAGTGCTGGAGAAATTGTTAGTGAGACTCAAATTACTACTCCCACTAACCGAGTTGTTGTAAAGGGAACAAAACAAGCACCATCATATACAACAACATACAGTAACAGTGGTATTTCTGGTTATACTACATCTGTTGGTACATATAGTGGAGAATCTGTTGCCTGGGGACGACCTACACAAGGTGGATATTTTTCTAGTCCATTTGGACCAAGGTGGGGTGTTAACCATGACGGTATAGATATAGCGGGTCTGCCAACTGGATCTACAATTATGTCAGTTTATGATGGTGTGGTAGTATATACAGGATATCAAGGAGCACGTGGTAACCTTGTCATAATTGATCATCAAAATGGTTTTGTTACCTATTCACAACATCTTTCAGATATAAATGTGTCAGTAGGAGATACGGTTTATAAAGGACAAAGAATTGGTGGAATGGGTAGTACAGGGTACTCGACAGGAGTTCATCTACATTTTGAGATATTTATCAATGGTGGCCTTGTAGATCCAATGACGGTATATGCATGGATTTGATTAAAGTTTTATGTTCAGGTAGTAAGGGGAATAGTACAATTATTAAATTTAATAATCATAGTTATATAGTTGATATTGGAGTATCGTATAAAAAGTTTTGTGAGTTATCTGATGAGTATTTAGATTTAGATGCAACAACATTGTTTGTTACACACACACATTCAGATCACATTAAGGGAGTTTTTCAGTTTTGTAAGAGAAATTGTTCAATGGTATATGGTGCTAGTGTTTTACTTGATAAAAATATTGATGTAAATGTCATTACAAAAAAAACAAAAATAAATGATATTTATGTAGAGCCTTTATTTCTATCACATGATTGTAGAGAAACTCTAGGATATATTTTCTATTTAGGAAAATATAAAGTGGTAATAGTCAGTGATACAGGGTATTTAAGTGAGAGAAATCTTGAACTTATGAATAATCCTGATGTATTACTATTAGAAGCCAATCATGATGTTGATATGCTCATGGGAGGTAGCTACAGTTGGCCACTTAAGAACAGAGTTATTGGTGACGTAGGACACTTATCAAATATTCAGTTTAAATCTTATGTAAAGACAATCAAAGGAGATAATACTAAGTATTTAGTTGCCTTGCATTTAAGTGAGGAAAATAATAATCCAGTAATTGTAGATAAGGTTATGAATGAGTTAAATATTGATAACTATAGTATCGCTTTTCAAAATGGTGGAAGTAAAGTTATTAAATTGAATTGGAAGTAATGTTAAAAATGGAGGAAGCTATGAAGAAAAATGTATTATTTATTTTACTGAATGTTTTTTTGACAATTGTTATTTCACTTACGATAATTTCTGTAGGAGTATTGGTAATTAGAAACGATATTATGAAAGATGTTGAAGAAAAACAGCAAACAGTTGTATCTGAGGTTGAAAGTGATATTGAAGAGATTTATAATAATTCTGTTAATGGAGTTGTATATATTGAGTCGACTAGTAGGTATGGAGTTGGTACAGGATCTGGATTTATTTATAAAATTGAAGGTAACGAAGCATATATCTTAACTAACTATCATGTTATTGCGGGCGCAAATCAAATTGATATTACAACAAATAATAATGAAATAATTGAAAATGTAGAATATCTTGGTGGTGATGAGTTGTATGATATAGCTGTATTAAAGTCTCCTGTGACAGAGGGGATGATAGAGTTACCTGTGAAAGATACTTCTAATTATAATGTTGGGGAACATGTTCTTGCAATCGGTTCACCATTAGGCAAAGAATTTGTAAATACAGCGACATTAGGTATTATTTCTGGAAAAGATCGTTTTCTTGAGTTAGATGAAGAAAACTCATGGGGACTTTGGTTAATTCAAACAGATACAGCAATTAATCCAGGAAATAGTGGAGGACCATTATTTTCTATGGATGGAGAAGTAATTGGAATAAATTCTTTGAAGTTTGTAGATCAAGATATTGAAGGTATGGGGTTTGCAATTCCAATGGATACAGTTATTCCAAAGCTCAAAGCTTTTGAACAAGGGAAAGGGATTAGAATAACATTAGGGTTTACTTTTAGAGACACAGATAAAGGTATTGAAGTAAGGTACGTTTCAAATGGTAGTGATGCTGATGTAGCTGGACTTGAAAAAGGTGATGTCATCCTGAGCTTTGATGGTGAAGAACTTGAAAATTCGCAGGATTTAAAAGAAAAGATTAATATGTATGTTGTTGGAGATGTTGTAGAATTAATTGTTGAACGAAATGGTAAAGAAAAATCTATAGAAATTGAGTTTACAGATGGTGAAAGTTAGTATAATTTGTGTTGGAAAAATAAAAAAGCAGTATATGAAAGATTTCATTGAAGATTATAGCAAAAGATGTAGCAAATATTGTAGAATAGAGATTATAGAATTAAAAGATGAGGTCTTGCATGGTAATAGTGAGCAAGCATTAAACAATCTACTAGTAAGTGAATCAAAAAATATTGATAAATATTTGATTGATTCAGCTTATAAGATATGCCTAGCTATAGAAGGAAAGCAATTTACTAGTGAACAATTTGCACAGGTTTTAACTGATGGATTTAACACTAATGCTCATATTCAATTCATTATTGGAGGATCATATGGGATTAGTGAAGAATTAAAAAACAAGTGTGATCGAAAAGTTTCATTTTCAAAAATGACTTTTCCTCACCAAGTAATGAGAGGGGTTGTTCTAGAACAAATTTATAGAGGTTTTAAAATTAACAATAACGAATCATATCATAAATAAAAAGAAAAAGGAGATAGGGTAGTTATATAGCGCGAAGTGTTAAGTTATGGGATGTTGAACTTAAACGAACTGATTTTTCAGGTGATTATATAACGCATTCACAAAGTTCCCTAAAATTTTAAAATGAAAGAAAGTAAAAAAATGGTTTTTGCTGCATTTTTTGTAGCTTTAGCTTTTGTATTTAGTTTGTTTACAATCACAATAGGACAAGGGATGCAAATAGGAATTACGGAGTTTCCAATTATGGTATCAGGCTTTGTTCTTGGTCCATTGTATGGGTCGCTAGTAGGACTTGTCAAGGATGTTATTACAATGATGAGAATGGGATATCCAATAAGTATTTTCACATTGTCACCAATATTGCTTGGGTTAATCCCTGGACTGTTTTTGAAAGTGTTTGGTAAGAAAAAACTATACAAAAATGTAGGTTTGTTAATACTAGCTGTGTATATTACAACTCTTGCAAGAACTCTTAATAATAGTGTTGCATTACACTATGTATATGGAATGGAGTGGAAAGCAGTTATTGCACTTCTTCCTCCAAAACTTTTAATTCTTGCTATAGAGGGTATATTATATGTAATTATTTTTAGAACACTTTTACCGATTATTGATAAAAATTTTATGAACAATGATAAATTGGACCACTAACTTTTGTTAGTGGTTTTCTATGCTATTTTGTAGCCTAGTTATTTCAAAAATATTGAAAGTATGTTACAATTGTATAACAGAGTGATAGAGGTGAAAGTATGCATAGAGGAAAAGCGAGAGTGATTGCTACAAAGAACATTTACCAAATGATATTAAATGATGAAAGTATGAAAGACGTTATTGCACAATACGAAACAAAAGATGATTTTTTAATGCAATTATGTAATGGAGTTAGTAATAATTATGAAATGTTAAATCTTGAAATAGAAAGTAAATTAAAAAAAGGATGGTCAATGAACAGATTAAATGTTATCGACCGTGCTATTCTTTTGGTAGCTAGTTATGAAATTCTTTTTTCAGATTTAGACAAGAGAATAATTATTAATGAAGCAGTAGAAAATGCAAAAGTTTACTGTGATGATGAGCGTCATAAATTCATTAATGGAGTTCTGGATAAAATTGGCAAATAAAACCTTAACAATTACTGCGCTAAATAAGTATATTAAATATCTTTTAAGCAATGATTCACACTTAAAAAATATTGAAGTAACTGGCGAAATTTCTAATTATACGCCACATCATTCTAAGCATATGTATTTTACCTTAAAAGATGATGATTCACGAATTGATAGTGTTATGTTTGCTGCTAATGCTAATAAAGTTGATTTTCCAGTGAAAAATGGAGATAAGGTTATTGTTAAAGGATATATTGATGTATATCCACCAACAGGAAAGTATCAGTTGTATGCTACAAAAATTGAGCTTGATGGTATTGGAGATCTTACTGTTAAATTTGAAAAGCTTAAGGAAAAATTAAAAAGTGAAGGTCTTTTTGATAGACAAAAGAAAACTCTACCAAAATTTCCTAAAAAAATAGGGGTAATTACAGCTACATCAGGAGCTGCAATACGAGATATAGTTTCTACTATTGAAAAAAGGTACAGGTTGGCTGATGTATATATATTTAGAACTGTTGTTCAAGGGGAAAATGGAAAAGATTCAATTATTAATTCACTAAATATAGCAAATAAATATGATCTTGATGTAGTTATTATTGGTCGCGGTGGAGGAAGTATTGAAGATTTATGGAATTTTAATGAAGAAGAAGTAATAAGAAAAATAGGAGAATTTGATGTACCTATTATTTCTGGTGTTGGTCATGAAACAGACTTTACCTTGTGTGATTTTGTTTGTGACATACGTGCAGAGACCCCAACAGCAGCAGCAGTACTTGCAACTCCAAACACAGAAGATATATTATCTAAATTTGATAATGTTGATGAACTAATAAGATCAAGAGTAAAAAGAGTGTTTGATATAAAAGTGGCTGATGTTAATCGCTATTCTGATAAATATTTAAATTCAAGACTAAATTCTATTATTCGCTTTTATGAGGTTAGCTTTGTAAATGAATTTAAACGTTTAGATGATTTATTAAATATGAAAGTAAACAACTTTGAAAAACAGTATCGAATGGTTGTTAGTAAAAACTTAGGTAGTATTCTAAATACTCACATAATTAGAAATAAGCATGAACTTAATAACTTGCAAAATAGTGTAAGAGATAAGTATATAAATATCTATGATAAAAAGCAGTATAATTTTGAAAAAACTGTTGCAATACTTGAGCAAGTAAGTCCACTTAAGATATTATCTAGAGGATATAGTGTTAGTTATAGTAATGAAAAAATTGTGAAGTCAGTTGATGATATCGGAAATAATCTAAATATTTTAGTTGCTGATGGAGAAGTTAGCATGGAGATTGTAAAAAAAGAGGTGAAGAAAAATGGGCGAAGTAAAATTTGAGGAATCAATGGAAAGTTTAAAGGAAGTAGTTTCAAAACTTGAACGTGAAGATATTAGTCTAGATGAAGCAATTGAACTTTATAAAAAAGGGATAGAGCTTTCAAAGGAATGCAGAGAAAAACTTGAATCTGCAGAAAAACTTGTAAAGACAGTTATTGATGAAAATGGTAATGAGGGAGAACTTAGTGAAGATTACTAATTTTGAAATAGAGCTTAGCAAAGTTTTTGAAGACAGACCAAATATGAAACTTTACGAAGCAATGAATTATTCACTATCAGCAGGTGGGAAAAGATTTCGTCCTCACTTGATGTTTTCAAGTGCAGAGATGCTTGGAGTAGATTCTAGTTTAATGATAGATATTGCAATTGCTATAGAGTTAATTCACACATATTCACTAATTCACGATGATCTTCCTTGTTTAGATAATGATGATTTAAGAAGAGGAAAATTAACAAATCATAAAGTGTATGGTGAAGATTATGCCTTACTTGCAGGAGATAATTTACAAAGCCTTGCTTTTGAGTATATTTACAAAGCTTTAGCGAAGGGATTTGATATAAAGCTTTTGAAATATTTTTCAATTGCATGTGTGAAAATGGTGGAGGGGCAATCCCTTGATATTGATGAGTCATATAAAGTAGATATAGAAACCCTTGAAAATGTACATTATTTAAAAACTGGTGCACTAATTGAATTTTGTATGATTGCACCACTTTTTTATTTAAAAGATTATAGTAAACTAAGTGATTTATCTTTAGTTGGAAGGAATTTGGGAATTGCTTTTCAAATAAAGGATGATATTTTAGATGTAAGTGCTACTAGTGAAGAACTTGGGAAATCAAATAGTGATATAGATAATAATAAACTTACGTATACTTCGTTACTTGGAGTTGATAAAAGCGAAGAGTTTTTGGAGAATAAATTAAAAGAAACGACTGATATTTTGGAAGAAATTGATTGCTTGGATAAAAGTATTATTGAAATAGTAAATTATTGTAAATATCGTGTTAAGTAGGTGATTTTGTGAATATTAAAGATATAAAAAGCCCAGCCTTTTTAAAAGAAATGAATGTGGAAGAATTAAATGCTCTAAGTAAAGATATTAGAGCTTTTTTACTTGATAATATTTCTAAAACAGGAGGGCATTTATCTTCAAATTTAGGAATAGTTGAGCTTAGTGTTGTTCTTCATAAAGTATTTGATAGTCCAAATGATCAAATATTTTTTGATGTGGGACATCAAAGTTATGTTCATAAAATCTTGACTGGAAGAGCAAAGGATTTTCATACACTTAGACAGTTTGAGGGGATTAGTGGATTTATTAAAAACTCAGAAAGTTTACATGATGTATGGGAAAGTGGGCATGCTTCTACAAGCCTTAGTGGAATGCTTGGTTATAGTCAGGCAAATAAAATCCTTGGTAATGATCACAAAACAGTTGCTGTTATTGGTGATGGTAGTATCGGTGGAGGGATGGCTCTTGAAGCGTTAAATCATATTGGTGAAATAGGGGAGAATACAATTGTTGTTTTAAATGATAACGAAATGAGTATTACTAAACCAGTTGGTGGATTGTCTAAGTCTTTATCTAAGGTGCGTCTTTCACCAAAATATGTAAAGTTTAAAAGGGTTTTAAAAAGAGTTGTAAGACGTTTTCCAAAAGGTGAGAAAATTATCCAATATTTTCGTGATATGCGAAATCGTATGAAAAAAAGACTTTTTGAAGAAGGGTACTTTTTTGAAGAATTGGGGCTTACATATTATGGACCGATAGATGGGCATGACTATGAACAGTTACTCGAAATGTTTGAGTTTGTTAAAGGAGTAAAAAATCCAGTTATCGTTCATGTTAAAACAGTAAAAGGAAAAGGATATAGTTATGCAGAAAATGATATAGAAGGTGTATGGCATGGAGTTTCAAAATTTAATGTAGAAACTGGGGAAATTTATAAAAATAAAAAGTTTGGACATGAAAATTGGAGTAACATAATTATTTGGACAATTGAAGATTTAGCTAAAACTAATAAGGATATCGTAGTTTTAACTCCTGCAATGGAAAATGGAAGTATGCTAGACAAGTTTAAAAGAAAGTATCCAAATAGGTATTTTGATGTTGGAATTGCAGAAGAACATGCTACAACAATGTGTGCTGGTTTAGCTCTTGGGGGGGTTCATCCTGTGCTATCTATTTATTCAACATTTTTGCAAAGAGGATATGATCAATTAATTCATGATATATGTCGTATGAATACAAAGGTTGTCATTAGTGTTGATAGAAGTGGTATTGTAGGTGCGGATGGAGAAACACATCAAGGAATATACGATGTAGCATTTTTAAAGACAATTCCAAATTTAGTTATTTGTATGCCAAGAAATGCAGAAGAAGCACAGCATTTGTTAAATACATGCATTAAGTATAATGGGCCAATTGCAATCAGGTATCCACGTGGTAATGCTGAATTTAATAAAGTTAACGCATATAAAGAATATGATATTGGTAAATGGGAAGAAGTTTTAGAGGGTGATAGAAAAGTTATTATTTCATACGGTCCTCACGTAGATAGTTTGTGTATGTACATCAATAAGCATGGGTATGATATTGGCGTAGTTAATGCAAGATTTATTTCTCCACTTGATTATGGAATGCTTCAAAAAATATTTAAAAAATATGATGATGTATATGTTTATGAGGAAATTGTTGCAAATAATAATTTATATACAGATATTGTAAAAATAGCTTTTGAAGGTAATTATGATGTTAATATAGAATCTTTCTGCTTACCTAATGAATTTATTGAACATGGAAGTGTTAATGAAGTTCTACAGAAGTATAAATTAGATTATAGCAGTGTATTTTCTAAAATTTTTAGAGGTGAGTAAATGTTAAAAACTTTAAAAATAAAAAACTTTGCAATTATTGATGACATGGAAATTGGGTTTGATAATGGGTTTAGTGTAATTATAGGAGAGACAGGAACAGGAAAATCAATAATTATTGAGGCAATTAATTTAATACTTGGATCAAGAGCAAGTAATACTATGATTAGATCTGGTTGTGAAAAGTCATTTTTGCAAGCAGAGTTTTTAGTTACTTATGAGTTAAGAAGATATTTAGATGAAATTGATATTGATTGTGATGAAATTATTGAATTAACACGTATTTTAAATATTAATGGTAAGAGTAGTTATAAAATTAATGGTAGTCTTGTAAATCTTGCCACTATTAATAAAGTTAGAGATTTAATTATTGAAATTAAAAGACAGAGTGATAATGAGATTTCCAGTGATGAATTTTTTGCTATTAAACTCATTGATAAATATGCTAAAATAAATCAGGATCAGTATTATGAAAAGTATTTAAATAAGTTTTTCAAGTATGAGACTATTGTTAAAAAGATTGATGAAATAAAAAATTCTACTTTTAATATTGATGTGGAATATATAAAACTTCAAATTGATAGAATTGAAAAGTTATCTACCTTTGAAGGTGAGTATGAGGAATTGATTGAAAAGTCAAAGCGTGCAAATAATTTTTATACAATTAATGAGCTTGGTGAAAAGATAAAAAATAATTTAGAGAACTTTTATTTAATGAATGTAGAAATAAGAAATCTTTATGAAGAATTTAAAAAGTTAGGTGGAGAAGACTTTGGAGATTATACAGATATTTCATTGCAAGTAGAAGATTTTGTCAATAGCTTTTCATATAGTAGTGAAGTTGTTGGTGAAAGTGAGCTTGAGCATATTGAAGAAAGAATTTTTACGATTAAGAAAATCTATGATATGTATGGTGGAAATTACGAATCAGTTATGAAAGCATATGAAGATTTAAATGAGCAACTTTATCAATATGAAAATGGTGAGCATTTACTTTTAAAGTATGAAAAAGAATTAGAAGAATTAAAAAAAGAATTAAATGCATTGTGTGAACTTGTTAATGAAAAAAGAAGAATTTATGGCGATAAAATGAGTACTCAAGTTAAAGTTTTATTACACGATATGTATATGGAAGATGCTGCCATTAAATTTAATTTTATAAATAGAGATTTTAATATATATGGAAATTGTAATCTAGAAATTCTTATTTCAACTAATAATAATGAGTTTTTAAAAATTACAGAAATTGCTAGTGGAGGGGAACGTGCAAGAGTCATTTTGGCCTTAAAAAAGGTTATTGCAGATACTAGTGAAATTGCAACTATTATTTTTGATGAAATAGATACAGGAGTAAGTGGAAGAGTAGCTAAAGCGATGGGGAAAGTAATGCTTGAAATTGCAAAAAAAACACAGGTTATCGCAATTACACATTTGCCACAAGTTGCCGCAATGTCTCCTAATTGCTTGGTCGTAAATAAATCTAAAACTGATACAGAAATTGTTAGCAACATTGAAAAAGTAGATGGAGAAGAAAAAGTTTATGCAATTGCTAGAATATTAAGCGGTGATACAGTTAGTGAAGAAGCAATTTTAAATGCTAGAAGTTTAATAGATGAAAGCTAGTTTATTTGATTTTGATAAAGTATATTGATATAATTTGTATAAGTCTAGGAGGTGTTATAATGCTTGAAGAAAAAACAATTAATAAAAAAGATATATATAATGGTTCAGTAGTTAAGCTGTCTGTTGAAGAAGTTTTATTACCGAATGGGGAAGTTTCAACTAGGGAAATAGTTGAAACAAGAAATAGTGTAGGAATACTTGCTTTAACAAAAGAAAAAAAAGTTATTATGGTCAAGCAATTTAGAAAAGCAATAGAAAAAGAAATTTATGAAATACCTGCTGGATGCCTCGATGAGGGGGAAGATGCGTTAACTGCTGCAAAACGAGAACTACTTGAGGAAACAGGCTATGGAAATGGAAGTTTTACTCTTGTCAATAATTTTTATTCAAGTCCAGGTACAAATCGTGCTGTTCATTCAATTTTTTTTGCAAAAGATGTTGAAAAAATTAATGAGAATCTAGAGTTGGATAGAGATGAGTTTTTAGTAGTTGTAGAGCTTGAAATAGAAGAACTAGACAAATTATTTGAGCAAAAAAAATTAAGTGATTTAAAAACAGCTTTTGCATATTTATTTTTAAAGAGTAATGTATGATTGAAGAATATAAAGTATATTTAGAACTTGAAAGAAAGTTGTCAATTGAAACTGTTAGTTCGTATGTTGGAGATATAAATATTTTTATTGCATTTTTAAATAGATTAAGTATTGAAATCTCTGAGATAGATTATGAAGTTATAAATGAATACATCACATTTATTTCTAACTTAAATCTCAGTGCTAAAACTATGCATCGTAAATTCTCTAGTTTAAGAAGTTTTAATAAATTTTTAGTTAGAGAAAAAGTTGTTAAAAATGATTTTACTTCTCAGATTGAATTCCCTAAATTAGGTGAACTATTGCCGAATTATCTAACAGTTGAGGAAGTAGATTTGCTACTTGATTTTGAGGTGAAGAACAAAAATGATTTTAGAAATAAAGCAATGCTTGAGTTGATGTATTCATCTGGGATAAGAGTCAGTGAAATTATCAATATTAAATTAAATGATATTAACTTAGAGCATTTAAGTGTAAAAATAAGAGGTAAAGGAAATAAAGAACGTATTGCTATGTTTGGTGAGTATGCAAGAGACTGTATTTTTGATTATTTAAGCAATTATAGAGAAGAGTTTTTAAAGAATAAAAATAGTGAATATCTATTTGTTAATATTCATGCTAAACAAATTTCAAGACAATCTTTTTGGAAGATTATTAAATCTATTGCAAAAAAGCAGGGTTTACGTGCAGAAGGAATTTCTCCACATGTATTAAGACACTCATTTGCAACACATATGATTGAAAATGGTGCAGAACTTAGAGTGCTTCAAGAAATGCTAGGACATAGTGATATTAGTACAACACAAAGATATACCCATTTAAATATAAAATATTTAGAAAAGCAATACAATCAAGTATTTGAAGATATTGATTTAGAAAGGAATGAGTAGTATGTATAAGCGTATAGTAACAATTGTTTTAGATTCTGTTGGAATTGGTAATGCAAAAGATGCTAGTGATTATGGAGATTTGGGAGCTAATACTTTGCTTAGTGCTTCAGCAGATTCAAATTTTAAAATACCTAATTTAGAAAAGATAGGGCTTGGGTGTTTAGGAGACTTCCCAAACATTGAAAAAAAACAAGAAATGGGATATATTGCACGTTGTAATGAATTAAGTAAAGGGAAAGATACTACAGTTGGACATTTTGAGTATGTGGGAATAGAGACAAAAATCCCATTTCCAGTGTTTACAGAAACGGGATTTCCAGAGGAGTTAGTTGCAGAATTATCAAAGCGTAGTGGCCATAATTTTATTGGTAACTATGCAAGCAGTGGAACAGTAATTTTGGATGAACTTGGTGAAGAGCACGTTAGTACAAAGGCTTTAATTTTATATACTTCAAATGATTCTGTGCTTCAGATTGCTGCCCATGAAGAAGTTATTCCTCTTGAAGAACTTTACCGAGTATGTGAAATTGCGAGAGAAATAACTCTAAGGGATGAATGGAAACTAGCTCGTGTTATTGCAAGACCATTTGTAGGTACAGTTGGGAATTGGAAACGTACAAGTAATCGCCATG
>JBKEBI010000012.1:0-44700 GCA_047973085.1 Bacilli bacterium
TAATAATTAATGTACTTTAATATCAAGGAGATGCTTTAATCCATGTTCTAGATTTGGCTTTAAATAACTAACCAGCTCCGTAACTGCTTTAACAGATCCTGGCAAAGTAATAATTAACGTATTATTATAAACTGCCCCAAGAGCTCTTGAAAACATTGCCCCAGAGGATTTTTGCAAACTATACATATGAATTGCTGTTGAAATACCACGAACTTCATACTCCATTATACTTTCTATAACATTAACTGTAATATCACGACTACATAGTCCAGTGCCACCAGTTGTAATAATCAAATCAGAACTATTTGATAATTCTTTAATTAGCATAGATAATTGAGATTCTTCATCTTTAATTAAATGATAACTATCAAGTTCAAAATCTTCACTTAGCTCTTTTTTTATATAACTTCCAGATAAATCTTCATAAATATTTTCACTAGCTCGATCACTCAATGTAATCACACTATATTTAAACATTAGAAACTACCTCTATACTATCTCCAACAGAGGCTACACCACCAGCAACAACTCTAGCAAAAATTCCCTGTTTTGGCATAATACAGTCTCCCACTTGTTTTAGAATTTCACAACCATGATGACATTCTTTTCCTATTTGTGTAATTTCTAAAATAACAGTACCTATTTTCAACTTAGTACCTACAGGAAGAGTATACAAAACAATTCCTTCAGTAGTAATATTTTCAGCAAATTTACCACTACAAAGCCCCTTCGCTCCTTGAGATTTCATAACTTCAATACTCTCTGTTGCAAGCAAACTAACTTGCCTATGCCATTTACCTGCATGAGCATCATTTTCAATACCGAAATCTTCAATAAAATTAGCACTTTCAATATTTTCTTTTACAGTACCTTTCTTTACAGAAATATTAATTGCTTTTACTTTAGCCATTATAATCCTCCCTAACATAACTACCACTTTTACCACCATGCTTCTCAAGTAAAGTAATATCACTAATAATCATTGACTTATCAACTGCCTTGCACATATCATAAATTGTAAGTAAAGTAACATTTACTCCCATTAAAACTTCCATTTCAATACCTGTTTTTGCATTGATACTAGCAACACAGACAACTTTTATATAATTATCATACATTTCAAAATCTATATCACAACTATCAACATTAATCGTATGACACATTGGAATTAAATCTGATGTCTTCTTAATAGCCATTATTCCAGCAACTTGCGCAGTATTTAAAACATTTCCCTTAGGAATATTATTATCTTTTAAAAGAATGATAGTTTTAGGGTCCATAAAAATTTTCCCCATAGCCTTAGCACTACGTTTACTAATAACTTTATCCCCTACATCAACCATTTTACTTCTACCATCCTTATTAATATGTGTAAACATCCTAACCTCCTATTTCAACCATTTGTTTATCGATACTTTCATCTTCATTAAGTAAATGTTTTTCTTGTTTTTGCTCAATTTTTTCTAAAACAAATTTATCAAATTCATCTAAATAATCTTTAAAATCAAAATCATTTTTTGCATGTAAACATAATCTAAGCTTATAATTGCTTGTAATTCTAATACGATTGCATCGATCACAGAAATGATTAGATATAGGAGAAATTATTCCAAATTCATAACCATCAAATAAATAGTAATCACATACATCACTCTTCTTTTTTTCAAGCTTTTCTACATCTAAATCATTTAAAATATCTTTACTAGAAATATAATTGTCATTTACAAAAGTCTTATTATTACCTATTTTCATTAATTCTATAAATCTTACTTGTATATCATTTTCTTTCCCAAACTTTATAAACTTAATAAAGTTATTCTGTAATTCTTTAATTAGTACAATATTTAACTTAACAATAAAACCCATTTTTTTAGCCAATAAAATATTTTCAAGTAAATTATCAAATTCATCATACTTAGTAAGATTTTTAAATTCATCTTTATTTAAAGAATCAATACTAATATTTATTCTCTTTAGTCCCAATACTTTTAACTTATCTAAATACTTATCTAAAAGTGTTCCATTTGTAGTAATTCCTACATCACGAAAGTTCAAAACAGCATACTCTAAAATTTCAATAATATCAGGATGCATCAGAGGTTCTCCTCCAGTAAACCTAACTTTTTTAAAATTAAGTTTTTTTAAACCTCTTAAAATTTTATAAACATCACCTGTTGCAAGTCTTGTACTTTTAAATTCCTCGCTAAAACAATACTTACATTGTAAATTACAATTTGAAAGTAGTGAAATACGAGCATATTCAATACTACGTTTATAGCTATCTATCATAAACTACCATCCCACTTCTACTAGTGTCATACCCTCCAAGCCTATTTATATGAGTTTTAAATTCTTCACTTTTTAAAACCTCAATAAAAGCTTTAACACTAGGTAAATCTAAGTTATGCTTATAAGTAATAAAATCATATTCTTCATTTGCAAGAAATATAAAATCTAAATCAAAGATTTCACTAACACTATATATTCCAATCCCAGCATCACAAGTTTTATTTTTTACTAGACTAGCAACATTAAAATGTGTACTAGCTACAAAATCATACCCATTAATATCACTGGTAGGAATATTTTCTGACTTTAACAATTCATCAAATAGCAAAGCTGTTCCACTTCCCTTTTGACGGTTAACATAATTAATATTTTTTAAATCACTTAAACTAGAAATATTTTTAGGATTCCCTTTTTCAACAATCAACCCTTGATTTCTTCCAACACCTTTAATTATAACAATTTCTTCATCAAATAAATGAAATAAATTATTATACTTTCCATTTTCTAAAATATGTACCGGAGCTATATGGCACTGCTTATTCTTTAATGCAATTACACCATTGTAGCTTCCAACATGCGTGCTACTGATATTTAAATTACCAATATTTTTTATCATATCAATAATTAAGTCATGGCTTCCAGTAATAAAAACATTGCTATCTATTTCACTTCTAGTTTTAATTAACTCAACTTTAACAACACTTCCTGCTTCAAGGCCTTCCAAATTTTTTGCTACATCAATTATTCCATCACATTCTTGAATAGAAGAAGAAATACCTGCACCACGACCTAAGCTCATTGCATAATAGTTATTATCAATATTTGCAACTTTCACTCTGACAAACTCTAAATGTTTTAGAGAAGATACTATTGAATTAGAAAGAGTTGCATAAATATAATTTGATTTTTCTTCTTGATTAAATAACTTATTAAAAATCTTTTTAACGACCTTCTCAAAAACAATATAAGATGATACTGGATATCCAGGAAGCCCTATAACAATTGTATCATCTATCTTACCAAGAATCGCAGGTTTTCCAGGCTTTATTGCAATTCCATGAACATATACCTCTCCTAATTCTTCAATTACAGAAGCAGTGTAATCTTCACTTCCAGCACTACTACCAGCATTAATAAAAATTACATCGTAATTCTTAGTCGCAGTCAACAAAGTTTTTTTTAATGTCTCATAGTCATCATTAATAACTCGTGATACTTCACTCCTCCATCCATAATCAAGAATTTGAGCATTTATCATTGCTGAATTTGAATCAATAATTTCACCAGGACACAACACTTTTTTATCAACACTAACAATCTCATCTCCAGTCGGTATAACCAAACAATTAAGTTTGTCAAAAACATTTATAACAGAATTATGACTAGCAATAATTGTATTTATGTCTATAGTTCTAATTTTATGAAATTTATTAATTATCATTTGAGTAGCGCTAATATCTTCACCAATTGCTCTAATGTGGCTAAAATAGCTACTAGGTTTTATTAATTTAACACCTTCATTAATAAAAACTACATCTTCAATCATTACAACGCAATTATGAAATTTATTAATAACATCTCCAGTATCAACAATAGTATACTGATCTTTATTTAAAATAGTTGGATTTTTTTCACTTGCAGATTCTAGCAACTTATAATTTGTACTAATTCCATCCATAGCACTAGCATTATAATTTGGAGAAGAAGAAACAGCATATATTTCTTTAGCACTAATATATCCAATGCTATCAGTAACATCAATATCAAGTGTCCTAAAATTTATACTGAATTTCAATTTATTTGTATACAGCATCACTGCTTCATCTAAAGTATAATTATCTAAATAAATATCTCGTTTATTCAAAAAGTAACACCTCCACAAATTCCCCTTGATTAACACCTTCCAAATTTTCGCTAATAACAAAATATCCATCGGCATCAGCTAAACAATTCAAATAACTAGAGCGAAAATAAATTGGAATAGCAACATTATTTTCAACTTTAACAAGCATCACAGTAGACTTACCATGATCACTATTTACATTTTCACTTATTGCAAGACTAACACTTTTTTTACTATTAAACAACTGATGAAGAACTATAAAAGCAGAAACAGGATTCCCTGGAAGACCTAAGTACATTTTATCTTCTTTTGTTGCAAGAATTGTTGGTTTACCTGGCTTAGTATTGATCCCATGACAAATAACATTGCTTGTTAAACTATCAAATACATTCACAGTATAATCTTCATTTCCTTTACTACTCCCACCACTTGTAATATATAAATCTACATCATATGACTTTAAAGTATTTAAATATAAATCATAATCATCTTTCAAAACAACTTTATCAATAACATTTACTCCATATTTAGCAACTTCATTTGCTATTAAAAAAGTATTAACATCATAAATTTTACCTATTGTTAATTCATCAAGGTGATCAACTAGTTCGTCTCCACTTGAAATTACTACACAACTTAAAGGTTTTTGTACCTTAACATTTTTTATTCCCAAACTTAAAAGTAAAGCAATATCACGATTAGAAAAAATAGTGCCCTTTGATAAAACAAGATCTGATCTTGATATATCCTCTCCTATTAAAACAACTCCCTCATTTTTACTAAGTTGAGTTTTAATTAGTATATTTTCACCAAATATTTCACAATCTTCTACCTTAACAACACCACTACAATTTTTAGGTAACATTCCTCCAGTTACAACATATTGACATACACCACTATTTATTTGCGCTAAGTTATTAACCCCAATCTTATAACTTTCAATTTGCTTAAGCATTACAGGAGAAGTTTCACTGGCTCCCACACTATCAAGATGAACTATTGCATAGCCATCAACACTACTTTTATTAAAGTTTGGAACATTAATTTCTGCATAAATATCACATACAGATTTTAAACCAAATGCCTCTTTTGTATCAATATATATTTCTTTTAATTTTAAAAAATTATCTATTTCACTTTTAATTTCTTTCATTGATATAACATTTAAATATTTCATTATTCATATAAAACAAATTCATTAACTAGTTCATTAGTAAAAAACGTTTGCTTATCTCCTTCCCACATAATTTTACCTTTTTCCATAAAAATAAAATTATCACCAAAACTTTTTGCATGATTTAATTTATGAGTAACAATTACAAATTTTTTATTATTCATCTTTTTAATTAAATCAACAATAAGCTTTTGACTATAAACATCTATTCCATTAAATGGCTCATCAAGTAGAATAAAATCTTTTTCACTCATAATAATCATTGCAAAAGCAAGACGTTGTTTTTGTCCACCACTTAAGCTAAGACTGTTGTAATTAGATTGATCATTTAGATTGACCATTTCTAAAACCTCATTAACATCTAATGTGCTATTAGAAACTTTTTTAATAAATTCTAAAGTTTTATATACTTTTTTATTAAAAATATATGGATTTTGTAAAAGTAGTACAGCACTACTCATTTTCATTACTTCTTTAAGCAATACACTTTTTCCACTACCATTTTCTCCAATAATTACATTAATATTTCCAACTAAGTTTAAAGTCTTTACCTCTAGTGAAAAATTACTTTCTGGATATGATTTTGAAATATTAGATATTTTCATATAAATTACTCACCCTCAACCTTTCAAACAGAAGTTGAATTATAAATGCTATTACTAAGAGAATTACTCCCATAATAATCGCACTTGTAAAATCTCCAGAAGACTTTAACGTCGCAATAGCAGTAGTCATCATTCTAGTTGACCCTGCAATATTTCCACCGACAATAATTACTGCTCCAACTTCACTAATTGCTCTGCTAAAACCAAGCATAAAAATAAATAAAATTTGATTCCTATATTCATTTAAAGAACAGGTAATTAAATTATATCCACTAACTCCATACATTTTTAAAGTTATAAATAATTTTTTACCATGTGTTTCTAACATTTGATAAACATTTCCAGTAATAATAGGAGTAATAAGTAATACTTGGGCTAGAAGTAATATTGATGGAGTGTATAAAAGTTTTAAAAAACCAAGCGCTCCATCTCTTTTAAAAAGGAGAAATAAAATTAATCCTAAAACTACTGGTGGAAGTCCCATAAATGTTTTATTGATTATAATAAAAAATTTTTTTAATTTAAAATTGTTAAAGTGTAAGCTGTAGCCTATTATAATGCCAATAAATGTTGCAATTATAGTTGCCAAAAAATTAATTATAAGGCTTAGAGATACTATACCAAATAGATCATTCAAGAATATACACTGCCTCTCCAAATTGTTCTATACCATATTCTGCAATAATTTTTTGCCCTTCATCACTATAAATAAAATCTATAAAAGCTTTAGCATCCTCATTATCACCTATTTGATGGATTGAATAGATATTTTTTAAATCTTGTGGATTATTATATACTTCAACAAGATCAACCTTATTCTTATTTGCAACCCATGTTGCCTTATCAATAATTGTATATGCATCTTTTTCATCTGCAATAAGTAGCGTATCTCCCATTCCAAGTCCTGTTCTAATATAATTATTTGGTGTTGTTGCAAAAACTTCTAACTCTTTCTTGTGAGTTCCAGAATTATCATCACGAGAAACAAATGTACGATTTTGAGTAATCTCAGCAACGATCTCTTCACGAGTGCCTTCTATTTCTTCTGGCCCTACAATCAAGAAATTATTACTCATTACAATATTTCGTTTTTTACTATAACCTTCCGCAACAAATTCTTCCTCAGCAGCAGGTGAATGTAAAAATGCTAGTTCAACATCTCCACTTTTAGCAATTTCCATCGCTTCACCACTTCCTACACTTACCCAACTAACTTTAATATTTGTTTCTTTATAAAACTCTTCAGTCAATACGTCTAGTAATCCACTATCGTTTAAACTAGTAGTTGTAGACATCTTAATTTCAACTTCTTTTTCCACTTCTTCACTACTACATCCAGCAAATATCAAAAGTGTAGTTAATATTATTAAACTTATCTTTTTCATAAAATCCTCCAAAAAAAATCAGCAAAGCTGATTTTATACTAAAAAGCATAAAATCTCCTTTTCACAATCGGAAGGCTTAGACGTTTCCATTTAAACCCTAACGGTCTATAAATCATATTTAAAACTTAGATTAGTAGACTCGGAGAAATTATATTATTGTAAATTTATTTCTTCAATTGTGAATGAATTTAAATCCAAATAATAAAATCCATTCCTCAAATATTCTTTATTAAAAATAACATCTAACGTTAATTTTATTTGCATCGAACCTATAATTGCAGGAGTATAAAATGGATTTCCTAACTCTTTTTCTATTCCCATTTTATCATCAAAGATTAACATATTTTCTTTAGTGCTTACACCAAAGTAACCATAGTCTCCAGCAATTGCTCCATAAATTACCTTAAGATTATTTTTAAAGCATAAATTATGTAGCAGCAACCTAGTATCATAATTATCTAAACAATCTATCACTAAATCATAACTACTAAAATCATTTAAAAGTTTTTTATTATCTTTAGTTAATTTATCATAGCATGTAACATCAATATCTTTATTAATACTTAAAAGCCTTTTTTGACATTCCAATATTTTTGAGTTACCAAGATTGTTTTCATTACTCAATAGTTGACGGTTTAAATTAGATTCCTCTACAACATCAAAGTCACAGATGCCAAGATTATAAATACCTAAACGAATAAGACCTTCACTCACTATTCCACCAAGGCCACCAAGACCTACAACAAGAATACGAATTTGTTTTAAGTATTTTTGTTGATCTAAACTAATTGTAGAATAATTTCTTGCAAAGCGATTCATCTTATCCTCCTCCAACAGGTGGAAATAGAAAAACTGTCTTACCATCCTCAACAACTGTATCTAAACTATATCTTTTACCATTAATTAATGTAATTGCTAAAAGTTCTTCTTTAATTTCTAGTTCATTTGCAATATCTAAAATAGTTAAATTTTCACGATACTCAAAATCAAGTTCCTTACCTCGACCATCACGAAAATAGGCAAAAAGTTTAACTTTAATCATCTTATATTCCTAAACGCTTTAATGTTTCTTCAGTTGGAAAACCATTTACCCAACCACGAACTTCATAATATTCTGGTAGCATTACATCAAGTTTTGAAACCATACCTTCACTAGCCTCATTCTTTAATGCTTCTTTTAATAAACGTGGAGGCAGTGTATCATCTTCTGGCTTCATTCCAGCAAGTTTATTAAATAAGCGTTCAATATTATAAATACGCTCACCAGCGATCATAATATCTTCTGCGTTCATTTCAATTCCTGTTGCAGCACTATAAATTTCTGCATAGTTTTGTGCATCAAGTGCAAATGAAGTAAATAAACATAATCCAAGTGAATCAATAACAGCTGTTAAATCTTGAAAAGCCATTACTAGATTTGCTTTTCCTTCAGTAGTAGTACGATCTACATCTCCTAGAACCTCAGCTGCAATGGTATAGCCACGAACATGGCAACCACCACGATTACTTGTTGCATAATTTAGTCCTATACCCTGTACTCCTCGACCATCATAGGCAGGCATCTCTAATTTTTTAGCAGTCATTGACAACTCAGGTACTCCGTAATATTCACACAAACGATAAGAACCTTGAGCCATTAACTTAGCTAGTTCATTTGTTGGATGTCCCATACGAATAATCCACTCAACTATAGCATCACTATTACCAAATTCTAAAGGTACACCATCACAATCTGCTTCCTTAATGTAACCTTTTTGATAAAGTTCCATTGCTGCTGCAATTGTTGAAGATGCAGAAATTGTATCAACACCAACTTCATTACAATAGTAATTAGCTTTAATGATTGCCTTAAAATCATCAATACCAGCATCACTACCAAATCCCCAGATTGTTTCATACTCTGGACCACCGATTTCTTTTCCATCCATTTTTACAACACGTCCACAACCAATTGTACAATTATGACAGAAATGCTTTTTAACTAAATGATTCTCTGTCATTTCTTCACCACTAATTGCTTCGGCGTTTTCAAAATGCGAAGTTTGCCAGTTATTTGTTGGAAGTGAACCTACACTATTAATGATGTTCACAAGTACTGCAGTTCCATACATTGGAAGTCCTTCTCCTGAAACTGGATTGGCTTTAATAGTTTTAGCTGCTTCAACACTCTTTGCTTTAAAGTTAGTATCATCACCAACAAGACACTTTTCATCAGCAACACTAACACGAATTGCTTTTAAGTTTTTACTTCCAAGTACAGCACCTACACCGTTTCTAGCTGCAGCACGATCAACATCATTCATTATTGCTGCAATTAATGATAAATTTTCACCAGCAGTACCGATATTTAGCACTGATGATTTACCTTCAACCTTAAGCTTATCAACGACTTCAGTTGTATCAAGACCCCAAAGATCACTTGCATCAACAAGTTTAACACCAGATTCATCAATATCAATATACACTGGCTTATCAGACTTATCCTCAAGAATTAATGCATCATAACCTGCATATTTAAGTCTTGCTCCCCAGCTACCCCCTGAATTAGATGAAGCTATCATATTGTTTAGTGGAGATTTAGTTACAACCATATATCTACAGCCAGTAGATACTTTAGTTCCAGACAACGGACCTGTAATAATTATTACTTTGTTTTCTTTTGAAAGTGGATCAACCTTAGGGTCAATTTCTTCCATCAACATTTTTGTTCCAAGCCCGCGACCACCAATATACTGTTTAGCCCATTCAGTATTTAATGGCTCTTCATTGATTTTTTGCGTTTTCAAATTAATACGCAAAACTTTTCCATTATAGGGTTTCATACCTATCACTCTCCTTTTGTTAATTATACCATAATTTTTTCTAATATTTTAAGTAAGATTAAGAAATTATACATAAAATTTATTATTAAAAAATACTGCCTTAGGCAGTATTACATCATTAAAAAGTAACAAATTTAATCATTTTTCGCTTTTAATATATTTCATTAATTTATCCAAATCTTTAATAATTATTCTAGTGTGATTAGGTACAATAATACCTTTATCACAGAGCTTTTTCATACTTCTAGAAATAGTTTCTCGAGTTGTTCCTAACATCTTGGCTAAGAAGATCGTATTTACATTAACATTAATTGCAATACCATTTTCATTATTTTCACCAAAATCTTTAGCAAGTTTCCAAAACTTTGATCCTAGTCTTTTATCAATGCTAATCGTAGTGCTACTATTTTTTAACTGTCGATATGTTCTAGTAAGCTTATTTATATTACTTCTAAACATAAATTCCATTACATCTATATTTCTGTGCATCAATTCAAATATTTCTGACTTTTTTATACATAACAATTCACAATCACTAAATGCATACGCACTCGTAGAAGCTTCATTATTTATTACAATATCATCATTTACAAAATCACCTGTTTTTAATAAAAAATATATTTTTTCATTATAATTTTTATCAATTCCATACAATGTAACAATCCCTTTTTTTACAATATAAATATACTCTACAACATCACGTACCATAAAAATATGTTGATCCTTCTTAAAAGATTTTTCAACAGCTATACTTTTTAACTTATCATAAACTAACTTATATTTTTCATCAAATACATTCACTGCATATAAATACTCGTGATTATTCATATTAACTCTCCTCCAAATAATACTTATTCCAGTACTTTACTTTTATTCTTAAAATAAAACTTTTTTTAATTCATTACTTGGACTATCTTTTATTATAACACTTTCCTAAACAATGACAATATTTATTTGCAACAAAATAATTGTTGTAGATTATATAGTATTAAATTAGCGTTTCATAATGTATCTATTTATCTATATTCTACTACTATTGTAGTAAATACCATTCCAATACACATTATTTTTAATTCTTGCATTCTTAGGAAGAGTAACATCTTTTAAAACCCATTTTTTAAATTCCATAAATCCAGTGCGATCAACTATATAGCCAATATGCTCTTTGGGTAAACTACGGTCTATGTACTCCTCAACATAGCTATATGTATTTAAAATTATTTTGATAATTGATTTCTTATCTACCCATGTAATAAAATCTTCTGCTAAACGAGGATTTTTCTTTCCAGTTCTTCCCATAATAGCAAGACGATAGTATTTATCTTCACTTCTTGACCATGCCTGTGTTGGGCAAATTAATACGCACTCCCCACATCCTATACACTTTTCATGATCACGTTTAGGACGATTATTTTTCATTTCTAAAGCATTAGTTGAAAGGCGTGAACATTTTTTTTGACACTGTTTGCAGCCAATACATCTTTCTTCTTCAAATTCAGGTAAACACATTCCCATAATTCCAAAATCATGCATTCTAACTTTTTGACAATCATTCATACACCCAGTAAGAGCAATTTTAAAATGAAGATTATTTGGAAACACACTTCTTTCTATTTCTTTAGCAAATTCTGTTGTGTTATACTGTGCTTTAGGACAAACTTCATTACCAATACATGCAGCAATATTTCTTGTTCCTGCTGCAGAATAACCTTCTTGTCTCGGTGTTGTTTGATTAATATCAAGTTTATCAATTAAAATTTGAACTTCTTTATTACATGCTTCTAACTTATTCCATTCTATACCAAGGATTTCAAATCCTTGTCTTGTTGTAAGGTGAATTTTCCCATTTCCATATTTTTCAGCAATTTCAGATACTTTCATTAGTAATTCTGCTGTTATTTTTCCACCTGGAACTCTAACTCGAAGCGCTGTAAGATTTCTTTCCTTTGTAATACGATATGCATTTTTAGTTACTGTTTTTCTATTAATGTCATAACTCATTTTTACACTCCTTAATCTAGTAATGTTACTGCTTTTTGATAGCTAAATACAGGACCTTCTAAACATACATATGTTTCGTCAATTTTACAATGCCCACATTTTCCAACAGCACATGACATATTGCGTTCAAAACTTACAACTATATTTTCCTCTTTAATTCCACGTTCAATTAAACCTTGTGTTGTATATTTCATCATCATAGGTGGTCCAACAACTACAACATTACAATTTTCTTTATCAATTTTGTTAATTACTAAATCTATATGCTCTGTAACAAAACCAATTAAGCAAACATCATTATCACAATCAAGAGTAATATAAATATTTTCATTTTCACTTTTCCATTGCTTAATTTCATCTTTAAACAATATTCCTTCTTCATTTTTAAATCCTGCAAGTAAGCAAAAATTATTTTTACCTCTAAAGTAATTAATAATAGGTCGAACAGGTGCAAGACCGCTTCCTCCACTAATTACAATTAAATCTTTTTTATCAAATTCTTCAAAATCAAAGTAATTACCATAAGGTCCTCGCATAAAAAGTTTATCCCCAACTTTTAAATTAAAAATTTCATCAGTTACTTTCCCTACTTTTCTAATTAAAAGTTCAATTGTATTATCTCCTATTTTTGTTATTGAAATAGGAGCCTCACCAATTTTTGGAAGCGACACTTCTACAAATTGTCCTGGCATACATGATTTATCAAATTTTACTTCATATAACCACTCTATATCGGACTCATTATTAATACTAACTATTTCATAACCTTTGGGCATATAAATATTATCCATCACTTCCACCTCTTTGCTCTAATAAACTACTAACTTTATCAACAGCATTTGAAAATAAAATATGCTCAGGGCAAACATCATCACAACGCCCACACCCAACACACATGTTATAACCAAACCTTGATTTAAAGTCACCGATTTTATGCATTACTTTAAATCTCATGCGATCTTTCTTATCTTCTCTAAACTTATGACCACCAGCCATGTCTGTAAATCCATCTATCATACAACTAGCCATTACACGTTTTCTCTCACCAACATTTTTATTTTCATCATAAATAATATCTTGCATTGTAAAGCACGTACAAGTTGGACAAACCATATTACACGCACCACAGCCAATACATCTACTGCTGTACTCTTCCCATATATTCGCGGATATAATTTCTGATAGTTTTACATTTTGAGGAACTTTTGTTTTTAATGTCGTTTCATTTACATAATCTAGTTTAAAATTATTAAATTCTTCTCCATCAATTAAAAAATCTTTATCTTTAATATCAAGTTCAACAAACTCACTTCTTAAATTTATTGCCATAGCATAATTATCAGTCTTATTTGATTCAAAACTCACACAGTTACAATTATCAAATTCTTTTGTACATCCCACTACAATATATTTAACTAATTCTCGACGCTCTTGATAATATATATCACTATATTTATTATTTAAATATATTTGATCAGTTCGCTCTACAGCATGTAAATCACAGCTTCTAACAAATACCAAACTTTTGCGCATTAAATTTTTTGGTTTTTTAAATTCAGTTTCTGTAAAATAAAATAGTGTTTGACTTAATGGCAATAAAACATCTTTTGCACTGTAGTTACTTTTTTTTGTAAAATCCATTTCCATAAAAGTTTTTACTTTACGATAAGTAATCAAATCAGTATCAGAATATTTTCCACCTTTATTTTTTATAACTGGTCCATATAAATCATATTCATTACAATTATTTAAAAACTGGTCAAACTCTAAATATGTCATCTTATAAGCCATACTACTCTCCTTTCTTCTTTGAAATTATATAATATGGATATGCTACAAATGCTACCCCACCTATTATATTACCAATGCTCACAATCAAAATATTATAAAAATACCCACTTAATTCTATTGCAGAGTTTGGTGAAAAAATTCCAACTGTCAGTGTTGTCATATTTGCAATACTGTGCTCTAAACCAATTACAATAAAAGCAAGTAAACACCACCAAATCATTATTAATTTTGCAGATTCTGACTTAACTCTAAATGAACACCACACAGCTAAACATACCAATACATTACATAAAATTGCTCTAATAATAAGTTCTGCAACTGGAATAGTAGTTTTTGCAACTGACACTGTATCAAAAAAATCTAGTACTGGATCTTTTGCAAGCCCGCTATATACATATAATGCAGCAATAAGAATTGCTCCTACCCAATTTCCAATATAACATACAGTCCATAACTTAAGAGTTTTACTAAATGAAATCTCTTTCTTAAAGTTTGCAGCACTCATAATTAAATTATTTCCCGTAAATAATTCTGATCCTGCAATAATCACAAGGCTTAGAGCAATACCAAATGTTGCTCCAAGTACAATTTTCTGGTATGGTTCACCACTTACTGATCCTGCAGCTGTAAATGAAAGGATAACTCCAATACCCACAAAAAAACCTGCTAACATTGAAGCAATGAAATACCCAACAAAATTATTTTCTAATAATTTCACTTTTACTTTTGCTGCCTCAACTAATTTATTAAATTCATCACTAAACATATTGTCCCTCCTAAATTTAATGAAATTATAACATGTTATAGAAATATTTTATGTGATATATATCACATTTTACTAAATTATCTACAAATAAAATTATAAATTTAACAAACATAGATTTATTATATTTTTATGTTACAAATAATTAATAAAAATACATACAAAAAAGCTGAAAATACTATAAAGCAAAATTTCTAAAATACTTTAAATTTAGAAAATTGCAACAGCAAAATACAGCTTTTAATAATTATTAAACTATACAATTATTATTTAGGTCGCATAGTAAAATTTACAAACCCTAGTATCAAAAACACTACTCCAAATATCATATAAAATGACTTTGAATCTCCCTCTTTCATTGATAGTAACCACAAAACTATGTATACTAATCCAGCGAGTAAAAATATAGCAGCGACTACCTTATTATTAAACCCGTTGTTTTTCACTATATTTCCCCTTTCTTGTAAAATTTATAAAAATACTACCTGATGGTAGTATTAAATAATTCCTAAATCTTTTCCAACTTTTTCAAATGCAGCTACAGCAGCATCTAAATGAGCTTTTTCATGTGTAGCACTAATCATACAACGAAGTCTTCCAGTTCCTTTAGGTACTGTTGGGAACACTATCCCCGAAACAAATACACCTTCAGCAAGAAGAGCTTTAGAAAATTCCATTGTTTTTGCCTCATCACCTATAATTACTGGTGTAATTGGTGTCTCACTCTCCCCAGTATTAAATCCTAGTTTTGCAAGATTTTCTTTGAAGTATTTTGCGTTATCCCACAACTTATCAGTATACTCAGTTGTTTCACTTAAAATATTGAATGCCTCAATACACGCAGCTGCAGATGCAGGTGTAAGTGCAGTAGAAAATAGTGCTGGTCTACCACGGTGAAGTAACCATTCTCTCATTGTATTATTACCTGCAACATATCCACCAATTACTCCAATTCCTTTTGAAAGTGTACCAATAATAAAATCAACTCTACCATGTAGATGGAAATGATCAACAGTTCCTCTTCCCGATTCACCTAAAACTCCACTTCCGTGAGCATCATCAACATATGTCATGCATTCATACTTTTCAGCAAGTTCAACTATTTCAGGAAGTTTAGCTAAATCTCCATCCATACTAAACACCCCATCAGTAATAATTAATACATTGTTGTAATCTTTTCTTTTTTCTTGTAAAAGTTCTTCTAAATGAGCCATATCACTGTGTCTAAATACAGCCTTATCAGCTTTAGATAACTTAATTCCGTCTATAATTGAAGCATGATTAAGTTCATCAGATAAAATTAAATCTCCTTTATCAGCGATAGCTTGAATAGCTCCCATATTACAATTAAGCCCTGATTGAAAAGCCATAGCAGCTTCTTCACGCTTAAATTTAGCAATTGTTTCATCTAACTTTTCATGTAAATCCATATTACCAACAATAGTTCTAACTGCCCCAGCACCTACACCATATTTTTCTGTAGCTTCAATCGCAGCTTGCACCATTCTTGGATGACTTGCAAATCCTAAATAATTATTTGCAGAAAGATTAATTACTTCTCTTCCTTCAAACATTACAGTCGCTCCACAGCTTTTCTCATTTACTGGAAGTTTACGGTATACACCATCATCCTTAAGTTGTTGAATTTTTTCTTTAATATTTTCTAATTCATGAATATTTGACATCTTCGTCCTCCTAATTTATTTTCAATCCTATTATATAATATTATTCGAATTTTTTCAATTGTTAATAAATTAATATTACTTATAGCAACTAATCTTATAAAAGTATATATTCATCACTAATTACAATCAAAAAAATATGTTTAAATATCAAGGACTAATTCCACTGGCACATGATCACTACCATCAATATCATCATAAATTTCAGCATTTATAATTTTATCTTTTAAATCTTCACTAACTATAAAATAGTCAATTCTCCAGCCAACTTTATTTTCTCTTGCTTTTCCAAAATAGCTAAACCATGAAAATTTTTCAGTATCTGGATATAAATATCTATATGTATCAACATATCCATTTTCGAGCAATACACTAAATTTTTCACGTTCCTCATCAGTAAACCCTGCATGTCCTCGATTAGATTTATCATTTTTAACATCTAATTCTTTATGAGCAACATTTAAATCTCCACATACAATAACAGACTTTTCTTCCTTTAGATTATTTAAATATTTAAGAAACTCATTTTCCCATTCCATACGGTAAGGTAATCTCTCAAGTTCTCGTTTAACATTAGGAGTATACACATTTACTAAATAAAAAGTGTCAAACTCTAAAGTGACTACTCTTCCTTCCTGATCATGCTTTTCTATCCCTAAACCCTTATTAACTGAAATAGGAGTATGCTTAGTAAAAATAGCAGTTCCAGAATAACCCTTCTTCACTGCACTATCCCAGTAGCTTTCGTAGCCTTCAAATTCAAGTTCTATTTGTCCTTCTTGCATCTTTGTTTCTTGAATACAAAAAATATCCGCATTAAATTCTACAAACTTTTCTTCAAACCCCTTTTTTAACCCTGCTCTAATTCCATTTACATTCCACGAAATTAATTTCATACTACTCTCCATTTCTAATTGAATATTTTATTATCAATATAATTCATATCTAAATGTTTTATAACCTCTTTACATAAATGTTCAATATTACTTTCAATATCAATTTCACTACACTCTACCTCATTGCAATGAGTATCTTCATGTGGAAGTTGGAACTCTATCCTAGGAACCACTCCAATAACAGGCTTACTGCATAATTCCTCAATAATTTTTACCCCTGAGTCAAAGCATTTTGGATCCCCATCAAATTTATTAATAATAAATCCTTTTACTAAACTTCTAGCTTCTTTGCTCAAAAGCATGTAATTACCATATAACGTTCCAAATACTCCTCCTCTAGATATATCAGCAACTAAAATAATAGGAATATTATGCTTAATTGCAAAAGTAGTATTTGCAATATCTAAATCCATAATATTAAGCTCTGCTACACTTCCACTACCTTCTACAATCAAATATTGATGATTAGAGATCAACTTTAAAAATGCTTCATCTACTACTTTTTTTCCTTCTTCAATTGAAAACCCTTCTTTCTTTAGACCATTTAGATAAATTTCAAAATTATTATTAGTATATCTTTTTAAAATTGGATTCATAAATCCTTGATATTCTTTTTTTGCCGCAATAGCTTGAACATACTGCGCATATCCAATGAACAAATCATTATATTTAAACCCTTCACTAGATAAATTAAAAGCTTTAAATGGCACGATATCTTTATTTGAATAATACCTACAAAGAGCAGTAACTATTGTTGATTTACCAACAGAAGATGAACATCCAAGAACTGCTACACACTTACTCATTACTAAGCTCCAAAATAGTACTAAAGGAATAGTCTGATTCGAAAGTACCCGCACTTTTTACATCGATTGGTTCACTAAAAATTGGTCCATCACATACAAAAGTATGATACTCTCCATTTTCTCCACAAACATCAATTCCTAATTTTTCAAATTCATTAACCAATTCATGTGTAAGAACTTGATTTAAAAACTTTTCATTTAAATCGTATTGTTTTGAAACTGTTTTAATAATCGCCTTAAATCCATTATCTATAAATTCTTCGACAATATCACGTCTTGATTCTTGCCATAGTGGAAAACAACTTTCAACTCCAGCATCAATACATACACTATTACACCATTTGTAGTGATCTTCAATATCAATATCTCCAAAGATACATTCCATAGCACCTAATTGCTTTGCAGATTCTATCGCTTCAATAAACACTTCACGATAGTTATTTCCATCTCCTTTAGCCAGAATTACTGGAATATTTAATGATTTTGATACAGCATCAATTAATAGAGTATCAACTCCATGAAACCAACTTCTCAAATTTTTTTCATCTACACTAATTATTAATGCTACAACATCTTTACCAGATTTAATTGTTCTATATAATGCTAGTGTACTATCTTTACCTAGACTATATGAAACACACACTTTTTTATTCATTTTCATCCCTCAAATCTATATATATTCAATAATAACATTATTTAAAATAAAATCCAATACATATAGCATTTTTATAATTTTTATTAAAATTATATATAATTTATGTTATAATATGAATTGTGGAAAGTAGGATGATAAAATGAAAAAAATATTAGTAGTAATAAGTATACTGACATTTATACTTACTGGTTGTAGTAATGAATACATTAGTGAGGATACTGCAAAAGGAAAAAGTGAAAATCAAAATGCTTATGAAGAAAATAATGTAAGCTTTAATTCAAGTTTAGAGTTTGTAAATGGTCTATATCAAAGTCCAGAATACTCTATTAATGTTCTGTATGTAAGTTATGAAGATTATAGTGCAAGTACAGAAGAAGAGGTTAAAAACTTTAGTGAATTTACAGATGTAATTGATAGCGATATTACTGAATTGGAAAAACAATTAGCTGAAAGTGAATTAGAAGATGCATCTCTTGTTGCTAAATTTGAAAAAGTTAGAAACACAGATGTAATTAATATTATTATGTCAGATAATGCAAGCTATACAACTGTAATTTATTATTTACCAAGTGAAGATGGAATCATAATGATTTATTCTAACATCAGTGGTGAAAATGATATTCCTAACAAAGAATTAAATGAAATTTTAAATTCTGTTTATGTCAAAGAAGCAGAAACAACTGAAGATTAAGAATAAAAAATAGTAAGATAATTACTATTTTTTTTGTTGAATTGACTTTTTAAAATCATTAAAGTATACTAGAATGTAATAGTATATTGTACAATATTTGGAGGAATTTATTATGAAGAAATTATTAATAACATTACTTGCATTACCGATGTTGTTTGTTGCATGTGATGATAGTATCACAATGGAAGAAGCTACAGATTCTATTGAAGAAAATCTAAGGAATGAAGAAAATTATAATTATCAATCATCAAACTATAATAAAGATGAACTTGATAATGGCAATACTGACATCGACACTGATGCATTTGTTTCAGGTAAAGTTTACCTTATGCTTCCACTTGATGGAAATATTGATAATTTAAACTCTATTACAATTCTTGAACTTAGTGATAATAAATATACTAAGAAATACGAAGAATTCTTTGAAGATGAAAAAGGAAGTGAGTTTATTTGTTCAACTGGAAATATTATTGTTGCATCATATGGCGATGTTGCAAATAATATTGTTGAAAATTTATGTCAATAATTATAATGAGGCTAATTTATTTTAGCCTTTTTTATTACTTTATAAATCAATATATTTATGATATAATAATTTAGTATGGCTTTATTTGATAAGCTAAATAGAAAGTTGGAAATATTGATGAAAGATATTAGAAATGTGGCAATAGTAGCTCATGTTGATCATGGTAAAACTACGCTTGTAGACGAGTTATTAAAACAAAGTGGAACTTTTAGAGAAAATCAACAAGTGCAAGAACGAGTAATGGATTCAAATGATTTAGAAAGAGAACGTGGTATAACAATTCTTTCTAAAAATACTTCCATTAATTATAATGATACAAAAATTAATATTGTTGATACTCCTGGTCACGCAGATTTTGGTGGAGAGGTAGAGCGAGTACTTAAAATGGTTAATGGAGTTATTCTAGTTGTTGATGCTTTTGAAGGAGTAATGCCACAAACAAAATTTGTATTAAAAAATGCGCTAGATTTAGATTTGAGTTTAATCATTTGTTTAAATAAGATTGATCGTGATGGAATTAGAATTGAAGAAGTTGAAGAAGAAATTTTAGAATTATTGATTGAGCTTGGTGCAAGTGATTCTCAGCTTGAAGCTCCTTTTGTATATGCTAGTGCAAAAAGCGGATTTGCTACGTCAGATATTAACGTTAAAACTGATAATATGAAAGATTTATTTGACACAATTATAGATTATATTCCTGCCCCAAAAAAAGATTTCAAAGGGAATTTGCAAATGCTTATTACTACACTTGAATTTAATGAATATGTAGGTCAAATTGGAATTGGTAAAATAGAGTCAGGTACATTAAAAACAGATAAAGAAGTTGCCATTGTCAATGTTAATAATGGTGAAAGTATCAAAAAATGTAAGGTTACAAAGCTATATGAGTTTAGTGGACTTGGTAAAGAAGAAGTTAAAGAATGTAGAGCTGGATCAATTGTTGGAATTTGCTTATCTGAAAAAATTAATATTGGAGACACTATTACTTCAGTAGATAATCCGCAAGGAATAGAGTTTAATGAAATATCAAAACCTACTGTTGCAATGACATTTTCTGTAAATGATAGTCCTTTTGCTGGAAAAGAAGGAAAATATCTAACAAGTAGACACTTAAGAACAAGACTTTTTAAAGAATTAAACACTGATGTAAGTTTAGAAGTGCAAGAAACTGATACAACTGAAGCCTTTAAAGTAATAGGTAGAGGAGAACTTCATTTATCAATCTTAATTGAAAACTTACGTAGAGAGGGATTTGAATTGCAAGTATCAAAACCTGAGGTGATTTTTAAAGATATAGATGGTGTAAAATGTGAACCTCTTGAAGAAGTTACTATTGATGTTGCTGAAGAATATGTTGGTAATGTAATTGAAAAGATGGGAACTCGTAAAGGTGAAATGACATACATGACATCATTTGGTGAAGGTTATTCAAGAGTGAAGTTTCTAGTTCCTAGCAGAGGCCTAATTGGATATCGTGGAGAATTTTTAACAGATACTCGTGGTACAGGAGTACTTAATAGTATTTTTGATAGTTATGTTCCATATAAAGGTGAAATACAAACAAGACCTCAAGGTTCTCTTATTTCATTTGAAAATGGTAAAACTACTGCTTATGGATTATACAATGCTCAAGAGCGTGGTACATTATTTATTGATCCTGGAGTAGACGTTTATACAGGTATGGTAATTGGTAAAAGTTCAAGAGCAAAAGATTTAGAAGTTAATGTTTGTAAGAAAAAACAATTAACAAATGTTCGTTCTTCGTCTTCTGATGACGCTCTAACACTAAGTCCCCCACAAACGCTTAGTTTAGAACAATCATTAGAATATATTAATGATGATGAGCTACTTGAAATTACACCGACAAGTATTAGAATAAGAAAAAAAATTCTAAATGCTAGTCAAAGAATTAAAGCACAAAGAAGAAAAGAAAAAGATGTATAATTTTGTTAAATAATATATAGAGTTGCTCAGCAGCTCTTTATATATATCTAGTAAACTATTCATCTAATCCTTCTAAATTAATTTCTGCAAATAAATTGACTTCCCATAAATAAATGCTATACTAAAAATATATAAAAACTTAATATTAGGAGGTAACAATTATGAAAGTGAACGTAACATTAGCATTTAAAGGAAATTGTGAAGAGGCACTAAATTTTTATTCAAAAGTATTTAATAAGGAAATAGCAGTACTATCTAAATTTAAAGATATGCCTAATGTAGATTCTTCAGTTAAAGAAAGTGATCTTGAAAAAGTTATTCACTCAGTGCTTGAAATAAATGAACATGTTGCTATTATGGCAAATGATGATATTATGAATCATAGTACAAGTGGTACATCAGCTGGAATTTCTTTAAACTTTGATAATACTGAAAATTTAGAGGAAGCTGAGAATATTTATAATATGCTAACTGAGAATGGAAATGTCATCATGCCATTTGAAAAAACATTTTGGGGAGCTTATTATGGTGCTATAGTTGATCAATTTGGAGTATGGTGGCAAATCAACTATCAAATAGAAAATCTTTAATTACATATTGGTGCAAACCCAACTATATAGACTAGAAAATAGTTTAAAAGTTGGGTTTTAATATATAACAATATAATATTGTAACATAGTTTATTTACATCTCTATATATTGTGATATAATATATACATGCGAAAGGAGTGTGATTATTTATGAATAAACGATGTTGTTGATGTTACAGAACATTTTTCTGGCAGAAAAATGTTTACAAAACATTAAATAATCATGCTTTAACTATATAAATTTCAAAACTTAGGAGGAATTATGAAAAACATTATAAAATTATTAATGGCCCTTACGCTAGCGGTAGCACTTGTAGGGTGTGGGTCAGAAGATACAACAGAGAAAGATACATTTATTATGGGAATTGATTCGGATCCATCAAATGTTATTAATGTAGTAACAACAAATGATAGAAGTGGACTAATGACTGTAAACACTGTTTTTTCACCACTATATAAATACATGGCTGGTGGAGAAGTAGAATATAAGCTTGCAGACTCAATTGAAGCAAGTGAAGATGGATTAACATATACTGTAAAATTAAAAGAAGATGTAAAATGGCATGATGGTGAAGACTTTAATGCTGATGATGTTGTATTTACATTCACAACATTACTTGAAAATGAGCAAAGTGAGCAAAGTGGTCCACTACAATTTGGTGGAGAGAAAGTAGAAGTAACTAAGGTAGATGATTACACTGTTGAATTCCAACTAAAATCTGCTAAACCTAATGCAATGGAAGTATTTGGTGCAGCATTCATTATGCCAGAACATATTTACAAAGACGTGACTGACTATGCAACTTCAACAATTACACCAGTTGGTACAGGTCCTTATGAATATGTAGAATATAATGAAGGTGAAAGTACGGTATTTGTTGCTAACCAAGAGTACTTTGATGGTGCACCTAGTATTGAAAATTTAATTTTCAAAGTTATTTCAAACTCAGATACTGCAATTGAAGCAATGAAAAACAATGAAATTGATGGACTTGCAATCATTCCAGAAGATGTAGAAAAGTTTGATGATTCATTTAGTATTAATCCTTATTCAGAAGGAAGACTTGGGTATATGAGTTTTAACTTTAATACTCCTTCAGAAAATTCTGGCTTAATAAAAGATCAAAACTTTAGAAAAGCAGTGATGTATGCAATTAATCAAGAAGAAGTTATTGAAGCTGCATATATAAGTGAAGAGTATTCATTAAACCCTGCATCATTTTTACCAAGTACTGCTCTTTATACAACAGATGATGTTGAAAGTTATGATGTAGACGTTGATAAAGCAAAAGAACTTCTTGCTGAAACTGAAGGTGAGAATGCGACATTAACTTTAGCTTTCCCAACTAATCCTGCTAATGAGGCAACTGCGCTTATTATTCAAAGTAATTTAAAAGAAATAGGTATTACACTTAACCTTGATGCAATGGATCCAAGTGCATTTTATAAATCTACTACTGATAAATCAGGAGAGTATGATTTATATTTAAATGGTTATATCATGACAATAGATCCTGATGGATTTGCTCCATTATTTACAACAGATAATGCAATGAATTCTTCTGGATATTCAAATAAAACAATTGATGAGTTGTTTGCTGCCGGTATTGAGGAAACAGATAGTGAGAAACGTGAAGAAATCTATGTAGAATTACAAAAAGAATTCATGGAAAATGCATTCTTCTTACCTCTTACTGAAAATAAACGAATTGTTGTTGTAGGAGAAAATGTTAATCTTGATGATGCAAAATTCGCACCAATTTATACGTTTGATGATTGGTCAAAAGTATCATTTAAATAAAAACAATAGCTCTATTTTATAGAGCTATTTATTTGTAAGGAGGTACCATGTTTAAATACATTGTAAAAAGAATTTTAAGTTCCATACCCATTATATTAATAATAACAATTATAGCTTTTACCTTAATTCAGTTAGCTCCATACGATGCAATAGACACAATCATTAAACCGACAATGAGCCAAGAGCAAATTGATGCATTAAAAGCAGCACATGGATTAGATAAACCTGCAATTGTACAATATTTTTATTGGTTAAAAAACGTAATGCAAGGAGATTTAGGTAATTCTATTGTTCATGGATCAAACATTGCACAAAGTTTAGCAGAACGTATACCAAATACAATTGCATTAGTATTACCAGCATTTATGATATCATTTGTTATTTCAGTGATTTTAGGGCTTTTAGCAGGAGCAAATAAAGGAAAAAGGATTGATAGATTTGTTGAAGGTCTTTGTTCTATAGGAATTTCTATTCCTACATTTTGGATAGCGATACTATTAATAATATTTTTTGCTTCAACCCTTAAATTGTTACCAACAAACGGGATGTATACTATTGGTGGTAGTAAATCATTTTACGATTTCTTATTGCATGCAATAATGCCTTGGACAACATTAGTAATAGGTCTTACACCTGAAATGATAAAATATGTGCGCAGTTCAACAATTGGACAATTAAATGAAGATTACGTACTTGTTCAAAGAGCATATGGAGCTAGTAATTTCAAAATTATTAGCGTACATGTTTTTAAAAATGTATTGATTCCAATTGTAACAATATTTGGAACATTGCTTCCTATGCTTGTTACAGGTGCCTTTGTTACAGAGTCAATATTTTCTTGGCCAGGCGTTGGAAAGTATTTTCTTGATGCAGTTAAGCAATTTGATTATCCAATTATAATGGCTGTATTACTCATTTCTTCTGCACTTGTTATTATTGGAAATTTAATTGCTGATATTTTATATTGTGTAATTGACCCAAGAATAAGGGAGATGAAATCATGATAAAAAATAGAAAGATAAAAACATTCATCAATGAAATGAAAAATGATAAATGGGCAATACTAGCATTAGTAATTCTAAGTATAATAACTATAAGTGCTATTTTTGCTTTTCTGTCACCATATGATCCAGATAAGATTGACCTTAGTATAAAACACTCTCCCCCAAGTTTGTCTCACCCTTTTGGAACCGATAGTTTTGGAAGAGACTACTTTACTAGAGCTTTATACGGAGCAAGAGTCTCGTTAATAGTTGGATTATGCTCAATGTTAATTTCAAGCTTTATCGGCATCTTTGTAGGAGTTATTAGTGGGTACTTTGGAGGAGCAATTGATTTTATCTCAATGAGAATTGTAGAAATAATTACTTCTATTCCATGGATGGTTCTTGTAATTGTAATTAGTATTTTCTTAAACAGTGGTTTATTTTCTATTATTATTTTAATCGGATTTTTTAGTTGGATGAAAATTGCACGTTTAATTAGAGCAGAAGTTTTATCTCTTAAAGAACGTGAGTACATCTTGTACGCAATTTCCTCAGGACAATCTACATTTAAAATTATTATTAAACATATAATTCCTGGAGTTTTTCCATTATTTATTGTTTCATCAAGTCTTGGAATTGCAAGTGCTATAATGGTAGAGTCAACTCTAAGCTTTCTAGGTTATGGGATTACTCCTCCTAACTCTTCTTGGGGAACGATGATTCAATCATCTCAAAGTACTTTAACAATTTATCCATATTTATCAATTATTCCTGGAGCATTAATATTTTTAACAATATTTTCAATTAATAAATTAGGTCAAGTACTTAGAATTTCAATTGAACCAAAAGCTGGAGGTAGTAGATAGTAATGAATATTTTAGAAGTAAAAAATTTAAATACCAAATTTAAAACTAAAACAGGTGAGTTAGATGCCCTTCAAAATATTAATTTTACTGTAGCTGAAGGGGATACACTTGGGATCGTTGGAGAAAGTGGAAGTGGGAAAAGTCTTACTGTAAAATCAATTCTACATATTTTACCAAAAACTGGATATATTGATAGTGGAGTTATAAAATTTGCAGGTAATGATGTTACCAATATGAATAGTCAACAATTTAGAAAAATTCAGGGTAATGAAATCTCAATTATTTTTCAAGATCCAATGACAGCTTTAAACCCTTTAAAAACAATTGGATTTCACATAGATGAAGTATTAATAAGGCATCTGGGTTTAAATAAAAAGCAAGCAAGAAAAAGAACAATTGAACTACTAAAAATGGTAGAAATACCTAATAGTGAGATTAGAGTAAATGAATACCCTCATCAATTTAGTGGAGGTATGCGACAAAGAGTTATGATTGCTTTATCACTTGCATGTAATCCTAAACTGTTGATCGCTGATGAGCCTACTACTGCACTTGATGTTACTATTCAAGCTCAGATTTTGAAGTTATTAAAAACTTTGCAAAGTAAATATAAAATGACAATTATTTTAATAACTCATGACCTAGCAGTTGTTTATTCAATGTGTTCAAATATTATTGTTATGTACGGTGGAAGAATTATGGAGCAAGGAAATAGAGAAGAAATTTTTACTAGTCCAAAGCACCCATACACAAAAGCATTACTTCAAGCTCTACCAACAATGGAAAGTAATAAATTGATTCCTATTGAAGGTATTGCTCCTTCTCTAGAATCTATGCCTAAGGGATGCCCCTTTGCAAAAAGATGCAACAAAGTTGTAGATATCTGTCGTGAAAAATTCCCCAAAATAACTAGATTTAGTGATACACATCAAGTATATTGTTTTGAGGCAGGTGATAATAATGAGTAAAGAGGTATTGATTGAAGTAAAAAATTTAAAAAAACATTTTAAAACGAAAAAGGGCACTCTAAAAGCTGTTGATAATGTAAGTTTTGAAATTTACAAAGGTGAAACATTTGGACTTGTTGGAGAAAGTGGTTGTGGAAAATCGACATTAGGAAGAGTTATTACAGGACTTTACTCTCAAGATGGAGGTAGTGTTTTTTATCAAGATAATGAAATTACAAATATTTCTAAAAAAAGTTTTAAAACCTACCAGAAAAAAATGCAAATAATTTTTCAAGACCCTTATTCTTCACTAAATCCTAACATGAATGTTGCAGAAATAATAGAAGAGCCAATAAAGATTCATAATAATAAAATTAGTAAACAAGAGGCCGAGGCTATTGTGGATAATGTACTTACTAAAGTTGGTCTTGATTTAGATTCAAAAATAAAGTATCCTCATGAATTTTCAGGTGGACAACGCCAAAGAATTGGAATTGCTAGAGCACTTAGTGTTAAACCAGAATTTATTTTATGTGATGAACCTATTTCTGCACTTGATGTATCTATTCAAGCTCAAATAGTAAATACTTTAAAAGATATACAAGAAACTTCTAAAGTTGCCTACTTATTTGTTGCACATGATATATCTATGGTCAAATATATTAGTGACCGTATTGGAGTAATGTATCTTGGAAGAATTATCGAAATAGGCACAAGTGATGAAATTGTTAATAACCCTCAACATCCATATACAAAAATGTTATTAAATTCAATTCCACATATTAATCAAGACTTTGATTTAAATCAAGATATTATTCAAGGTGATATTCCAAGCCCAATTGATTTACCAAAGGGATGTAGATTTCAGTCAAGGTGCAGCAAAGTTTTTGATAAATGTCTTGAACATGAACCTGATCTAATTGATATTAATACTGGGCATAAATCAGCATGTTGGCTATGTGAAAATAAATAAAAAGTATCAAGCATTAACTTGCTACTAATTAAAATCTCATTATTAATGAGGTTTTTTTATTTTAATTGAAAAGATGTAATACATGTATAACTATCACTAAATGTTTCAAATTCAAATGTTCCTGATTTATCGTTAATAGAAATTTCAATTGTATAAACCTTATCTCTATCTAACCAAAATCCTATAAATCCATTACTATATGATTCTCTATTTCCTTCATATACAATATTTCCTTCATTATCTTGAAGTTTAATTTCAAAATTTCTATTACCAAACTCTCCTCTGCATCCTGCAAGAGAATGAATAGCTCACTCATGAGTACTATTTACATATGGGGCTATAGAAACATAGAACAAGTCATCACTATCAACAAGTTCAACACTTTCATTTTTATACTCTAACTCAATTCTATCTTGCCATACTGCTCCGGAAATATCTTCATTCAAATCATTTTCCATTTTTTCAACAACTTCTCTAGTGCTAAGACCATTTATATATTTTTCTATATCTGTTTGATCAACTTCTTTTTTTTCAATAAAGCCTTTACCTACAAGAACTCCAGCTACAAGTAGAACAATTGCAACAATAATTCCAATTTTCTTATTCATATATTATCCTCATTTCTTAACATTAAATCTCTTTAGTATTAATGAATTTGTAACAACTGAAACAGAACTAAAAGCCATTGCTGCTCCAGAAATAATTGGACTAAGAAATCCAAGCATTGCAAAAGGAATACCAATTACATTATAAATAAATGCCCAAAATAAATTTTGTTTTATTTTTCTCATAGTTTTTTTTGATAATCTTATTGCTGTAGGAATAGTTCTAAGATCACTATTCATTAAAGTAATATCAGCAGCTTCAATTGCGATATCTGTTCCAGAGCCCATTGCCATACCGATATTTGCAGTAACAAGAGCAGGAGCATCATTAATACCATCACCTACCATAGCTACAACTTTTCCTTGTTTCATCAACTTATCAACTTCTTTTGCCTTATCCTCAGGAAGAACTTCAGCAAGCACATTTTCAATACCTACTTGATCTGCAATAGTTTTAGCAGTTCTCTTATTGTCACCACTCATCATATATAATTCAATACCTAATTTATGTAGGCTTTGTACTGCTTCAAATGATGTTTCTTTGATTGTATCTGCAACTGCGATAATTGCAACTAAACTGTGATCAATAGCCATTAACATTGCAGTTTTTCCCTTAGATTCCAATGACTGTATTGTATCCTCATAATCTGAGTAAACAATATTATTTTCTGACATCAATTTTCTTGTTCCAACATAGATGTTGCTATTATCATATTGCGCATAAATACCTTGTCCCACAATAGCTTCAAAACTATTTGCGTCACTTATTGTTTCAAACTTATTTAATGCCATTTCATATATTGCAAAACCTAAAGGATGTTCTGAACCTCTTTCTGCAATACCAGCTAATTTTAAAATTTCTTCCTCGCTATATGAAGAAATTGAAATAATATCTGTAACTGCTGGCTTTCCTTTAGTAATTGTTCCCGTCTTATCAAATACTATCGTATCAATCTTACATGCAGTCTGTAAATGTTCTCCACTTTTAATCAAAATTCCAGCCTCTGCACCCTTCCCAGTACCTACCATTATCGCAGTCGGTGTTGCAAGACCTAATGCACAAGGACAGGCAATTACAAGGACTGAAACCATTGTTATTATTCCCATTGTAGAATTATCAAAAATAAATGTCCATACAAGAAATGTTAAAACTGATAGTACTAATACAATTGGTACAAAAACACTTGAAATCTTATCTGCCAACTTTTGAATTGGAGCTTTAGATCCACTCGCTTCTTCAACAAGTTTAATAATTTGAGATAAAACTGTATCACTACCAATTTTTGAGGCTTTAAATTTAAATGTACTAAACTTATTAATAGTAGCACCGATGACACTATCTCCAACTTCTTTTTCAATCGGCAAACTCTCTCCTGTTATCATTGATTCATCAATTGAAGAAGAACCTTCAATAATTACTCCATCCACTGGAATTTTTTCACCTGGTTTTACAACAACAATATCATCTATTTCTACTTCATTAATATCAATTTCTACTTCTACATCATTTCTTATAACAATTGCTGTTTTTGCCTGTAGCCCTATCAATTTTTTTATAGCTTCACTTGTTTTTCCCTTAGCAACTGCTTCTAGATATTTTCCTAAAACAATTAAAGTAATTATTACTGCTGACGCTTCAAAATATAATTCGCTTTTTGCTTCTACATTAGTTGCAAAAAAAGCATTAAAGATACTAAAGAAATAGGCTGCTGAAGTTCCTATTGCAATTAATACATCCATATTAGCTGATTTTGATTTCAGTGCTTTGTATGCATTTTTATAAAACCTTAATCCAACTATAAATTGCACAGGTGTAGCAAATGCTAGTTGAACCCATGGATTGTGCAAAAACATCGTAATTGGTCCCATTGTTCCAATAATATTTAAAACCATTGCTACTACTAGTGGAAAACTTAAAACAGCAGCAAAAACAAAATGAGTTTTAAGTTTTGAAATTTCCTTGTTTTTTTCTTCAACTTCATAACTAGACTCATCTGTTCTAATTTTTGCTTCATAACCTATTTCATTAATTGCAATGATTAATTCTGATAATTTTACTTTTTGTGGTTCATATTTAACATTTGCTTTTTCTGTTGCAAAATTCACATTAGCACGAATTACTCCTTCAAACTGATTTAATTTACTTTCAATTTTTGAAGCACATGACGCGCAGCTCATTCCTACAATATCTAATACAATACTACTTGTTTCAATATCAACAATAGCTTCATACCCCAGTAACTCTATCTCTGAAATAATTTCATGTACACTAACTTCTTTTTCATCAAATTCAATATTTAACTTTTCAGTAGCTAAATTAACATTAGCATTAATTACTCCCTCGTGAGCATTCAATGTATTATTAATTTTAGTAGCACATGATACACAACTCATTCCATTAATTTTAATTACTTCCTTCATCACAATCACTTCCTGTAATAACTTTCATTTTACTAGTAAATTCTGCTTCTGAAATCTCTCCCTCAATAAACTTTTTTTTCAACATTTCTTCACTATTTAAATTTTTAGTACCACGATCATCTTTAAGCAAATAAAATCCACCAACTAATAATAATACTATAATTATCCACATAAGCTCTCCTCCTTTAATTAAAATCTTATCTCACTCTACGATAATTGCTATCGTCTATATCATACTCTTCATGACAATTACCATAATCTTCATGCATCCCATAAAATGTACTATCATACTTCTCATCTCTATACCTATGCATTCCATATCCTACACCATAAGTTGCATCATCATAGTCTCTACTTCTATGCATTCCATATCCCATTCTATAAGATACACTATCTGCACGCAAATTATTTTCACTACAGTTAAAAAACATTCCTACTACAAGCGCTCCTATAGTTAAAAGCCCCGCAGCGCTTATTAATACTATACCAATTTTCTTATTCATAATCTTTCAACTCCTTTATAAATCAATTATAAGTTAAATTTATGGAGATTGTGTGTAGAAAATCATTATATTTAATACTTATCCTCCAAATCGATATCCTACGCCTCTTACAGTAAGAATATATTTTGGATTTGATGAATCTGATTCAATTTTATGCCTCAAATTCTTTATGTGAGAATCAATAGCACGATTATATCCATCATAATCGTCTCCAATAATAAAAGATATTAATTCTTCACGTGAAAAAACTTTTTTAGGAAATTTACTTAATGTAAACAAAATTTCTTTTTCAGTGTTTGTTAAACTACACTCAATATTGTTTTTTAAAACAATATGACTTGAAAAATTGATTTTTAAATCTCCATCATTATATTCAATAAAATTATCATCTTTAAAATTATTTATTCTTCGAAAAATACTATTTATCCGTGTAATAAGTTCTCTCATACTAAAAGGTTTTGTAAGATAATCATCAGCACCGATATCAAGACCTTCAATCATACTATCTTCTGAAGATTTTGCTGTTAGCATTACAATTGGTACATTTGAACTTTCTCTGATTTTTTTGCATACTTCCTCTCCCATTAATTTTGGTATCATTAAGTCTAAAATGATCAAATCAGGAGCATGCTTATAAAATAACTCTAAAGCACTAAGTCCATCATAGGCTTGGATAACTTCATAGTTATTTTTTTCTAAATATGCACATATATTGTTAGAAATTGTCTTCTGGTCTTCTACAACAAGTATTAGCGAATTCATAGTTATCATCTCCTATAGTAATTATAACACACTAAATTTATATGCTAAAATATATCATACTATTATAACAAATAGTTGCCATATCCTATAAAATAAACTATAATAAATCTGGAGGTGAAGGTAATGCAAAACAAATGATTAAAACGTAAAAAAATATGATTAAATTATCTTCACAAGGCTTGTGAGGAAACAAAAGGAGAAAAGAATGAAAAAATTAGCAGCAATTCTAGCAGTATTAACGTTATTTACATTAGTAGGATGTAGTGGTGAAGAAACAGAGGATAAAGTAATATATATTAGTGCAATCCCTGATCAAAATCAAACAGACTTAAATGAGGCAATGACTGAACTTAGTAAACAACTAAGTGATGAAACAGGTCTTAATATTGAATATAAAGAAGTGGTAGACTACAGTGCTGTAGTTAATGGATTTTCTAGAAATGAAATTCAAATTGCATGGTTTGGAGGTCTAACAGGAGTTCAAGCACGAGATATGGTAGTAGGTTCACAAGCAATTGCTCAAAGACCAAAAGATGAAGAATTTAAATCTGTTTTCATTGCAAATACTAATTCAGATATAAATAGTATTGAAGACTTCAAAGGAAAAAGCTTTACATTTGGATCAGAAAGTTCTACTTCAGGACATTTAATGCCAAGATACTTTTTAAATGAAACAGGGATTACACCAGAAGATGATTTCACTGGAGAAGTTGGTTATTCTGGTAGTCATGATAAAACAATTGAGCTTGTAGAAAATGGTACATATGATGGTGGAGCTTTAAATATTAGCGTTTGGGAAAAATATCTTGAAGAAGGTTTAGTTGATACAGATAAAGTGAAGTTAGTTGAAACTACAGAGCCATACTATGATTATAACTTTTCAATTATAGACAAAAATACTTTTGACGAAGAATATGGTTCAGGAAGTTACGATAAAATTCAAGAAGCTTTATTAAATATAGATATTGAAAATAATGAAGCATTATATAAATTCTTTAATGATACAAAGTTTATTGAAACTAAAAATGAGAACTATGACAAAATAAAACAAGTTGCTATTGATCTTGGAATAATTGAAGATGAAAATTAGTAACCTAAATGTAGAAAGAGAGAGTTTTTGCTTAAGCATTGACTCTCTAACTTTTAATTCTAATGATAAAATTGCAATTATTGGAAAAAGTGGTAGTGGTAAGACTACATTACTTAATAGTATTGGAAATATTATTGATTATAATGGTGTAATTGAGAATAAACAACCTGTTGTTTATGCAACTCAATTTGGAGATTTAATTAATGAATTTAGTGTAAATACAAATGTAGTTATGGGAGAGTTTGCAAATAATAATGTTTTTAAAAATATCTATTTAACTCTAACATCAAATCCAATAGAGGTTTTATCTAAACTTAAAATTGATAAATTACAAAAAAAGAAAGTTAAAACCTTAAGTGGTGGAGAAGCTCAAAGAGTATTAATAGCAAGAAGTTTAAATACAAAAGGTGACATTTTTTTATTTGATGAACCAACATCATCACTTGATATTAAAAACAGTGAAATTTGTGTACAAACAATTTTAGAAAATCTATCTGATAAAATTATAATATGTACTATTCATAACTTAAACTTATTAAAGTTTTTTGAGCGTGTAATAATAATGGAAAATGGAAAAATCATTAGTGATACTCCATATAAATCTGATTTAAAATATGGTGATTACTTTGAATAAACTTAAAAAAATTATTCCTATATTATTAATTCTCCACTTAATTATATTCGTTATTACTAACCCAATTCTTGTAGAAAATGGAGATATTAGTAAAGTTTTAAGTAGCATGACAAATATTGCATTAAACAATGAAATACTTTCTAACATACTATCTTCAATGTTAAACACGTTTATTTTTGCATATTTAGGACTTGGATATGGAGTTATTCTCGCCTCAATATTTACATATTTTGGTGTAAAATATCGCAAATTTAAAATTGGTAAAGTATTTACACTTTTTTTTAACTCTATTCATGAATTGATTATTGTCATGATTCTTTCTATAATTTGGGGACTTAACTCATTTGTTGCAATTATTGCAATTGCACTTAGCTTTAGTGGTGTAATTAGTAAAGTATTTACAAGTAATATTGATAATATTGAAGATGATAACTTTATTAACTATAAAAATAAAGGTTACTCCTTTGCTTCAAATTTTTTATTTAATTTATTTCCAAAATCATTTAGTATAAATGTAGACTACATTTCTTACCGTTTTGAGTGTGCATTAAGATCTACAGTTGTACTAAGCTATGTTGGAATTGTTGGAATAGGTTTCTATATTAACTTAGCACTTAGTGATTCAAATTACAATCTAGTTTTTACATATGTGTATGCTTTAATTTTGTTTATGATTATAGTCAGCTTTATTATTTCTAAACTACGAAATATTATTAATAAAAATATTTTTAAGAGCTCAATAATATATTTAATATCTATTATAATAATTTCAGTCATATATATTATTTTAAACTACAACGAATTTTTAAATTTGTTTAGCAATGCTTATTTTGAAATACTTAATTCATCAATAATAAGAGTTGTTACTTTTAAAAGTTCTATTTATAATCAAGAATTTATGAATGAAATATTAAAATACACAATTCAAACAATTAGAATGGGACTGCTTAGTACAGCAATACTAATGATTTTTGTAAGTGTATATTTATATATATTATTAATTCAAGAAAAGTATCAAAGTAGACTTATTAAATATATCAGTCAATTCATAAATATTATTTTAAGAAGTACCCCAGAACTTGTAACTCTGTCTATTTTAATTTTTATTTTAAAGCCCAATATATTTAGTGGTGCACTAGCAATTGCTCTTCATAATTACGGTATTGTTGCTAAATTAATTTATAATCGCTTTCTAGACAATCAAGAAAAAATGAGAATTGCATATAACAAAAACTATAGTACACTGACAATACTAATTTTTATTCTATACCCTTCTCTAAAAAAATATTTACTATCTACTTATATATATAGATATGAGTTAGCAATTAAAAATTCTGTAATCATCGGCCTTCTTGGTGCTGGAGGTCTTGGATATTTATTTAAACTCAAACTTAGTAGTTTTAATTACGATGCAGTAATATTTATTTGCTTGGTTTACATTATACTATTTGCAATCAATGAATTTATATATATAAGGTTTAAGAAAATTTCCTGACATGTAAAATACTACCTAAAATAGGTAGTATTTTTATTGCTTTTTATGGTTAATATCATTATTTAATAACGTTACTTCTCTTTTATTTAAAAAATAAAATATAAGCCAAATAGTAAAAAACATTAGTAAAAATACTAGTATAAAACCTAAAATGACTTCAATTTCAAATGGAAACCATTTATAGTAATAGGCTAAATATAATGTTACTACTATTCCTGATAAGCATTGAATAAATGTTTTGATAAATAAACTTAGACTATCTATTTCATATATTAATGAACTTAAGCCAAACACTAAACCTATTAAAATAAAGGCAATTGCCTGTTCTCTACCTTCTCCACCAGCAAACACAAGTGCTGATAGTAAAAATAACAATGCTGAAATACTTAATCCTTGAAAAATACTTTTTAAAAATTTCATAATAATCTCCTCCTAAATTCCTAAACTATTTTTTAATTCTTTCAAATAACTTCTTGATACACTTACTTTATTTCCACTTTCTAGTACTGCTACCATACCAGAAAATAATGCTTCAAGCTTTATTAGATAATTGATATTAATTACTGCTGATTTTGAAACTTGAGCAAAGTTTGAAGAATTTAATTCTTCTAATACTTTATATAATCTCCCCCTAAATTTGATTTCTTCTTCTTTAGTTATAATTGTAATCATATCACCAAATACTTCAATACATTCTATTTCATTTATTTTAACTATTTGATAGCTGTCACTTGATTTAACGATAAAAGTATCTTTACAACTTTTGTATTTGTTAATATATTCTACTAACTTTTTTGCATCTTCATTATATTCTTGGTAGCATACATCAACTTTTATTTCTTTTTGATTTATATTTTGTACAAAACTTACTTCCATATTGGCCCTCCTATTCTATATTCAAATTGTAGCACATTTAAATGCACTTATGTTAGCTCAAACACAAGTGGTTAAAAAAGTATTACAAGTAGTATGAAAAATATTGTTAAAATAAAAAAGTGCTAAAATACAGCACTTTCAAATTATGATTTACTGATATTTAGTAAAACTAAAGCCATAAAAATCATAATTATTCCTATTATTCCACCAATCGTTATAACATCCTTAAAAATAAATACCCCAATTATAGTTGCAACTACAGGCTCTGAAAAAGTCATGATGGAAGCTTTCCCTGCTTCTACATTTAACAACCCTGTGGTGTATAAAATAAATGGAGCAAGGGTAGATATAATTCCAAGTCCTATAGAAAAAACAATAACTAATGGATTAGAAAAGCCTTGAACAAAATTGTAATCTATACAAAATATACTTAAACTTACAGAGGCAACAAGAAAAGTATAGAATGTAACAGTATAACTACTATACTTTCTTAAAGCTATTTTTCCAAAAATACTGTAAAGACCATATCCTAATCCAGAAAGTAGCCCTGTTATTATTCCAATTGCTGAAACACTTCCAATTCCATTAGCTACTCCCACTGTAAGACTACAACCTATACTAGCTATAATTAATACTAATATTTTTAATTTAGTTAGTTTTTCTTTAAAAAATAGGCTAGATAGTAAAACTACAAAGAATGGTCCAGTATATAATAGGATTGCTGCTAAAGATAAGTTTAAAGTATTGATGGTTAAAAAATACATTACATTAAAAAACACAATGCTTCCAATCCCTGTAGCCAAAAACATCCAAATATCTTTAATATTTATATAAAAATATTTTTTATCTTTAATACAAATGATAAGAAATAAACCTAGCGTTGCAATAGCATTTCTAATAAATGTTATATCTATAGCTGAATATCCTATATTTGAAATTTCAATAGAAAAGAACCCAATGAATCCCCATAAAAATCCAGCAAGCAAAATAAATACAATATACATATAATTTGAATTTAATTTATTTTTCATATGTTCCTCCAGTATCAGTTAATTTATCTTATATCATTTCGAATTTCTTGCATTATTTGCTCTGTATCTGCAAGAGAGTTAGCACAATCTAGCAACTTTTGGGAATGTTTTTCCATATCATCAATACTATTTTTATATCTAAGTGAATGTTCAAGACTTGCCCAATAATCCATAGCAACTGTACGAAGTTGTACCTCAACAGGAACATTTTCTGTTCTATTAGATAAAAATACTGGGATTTGAACAACAATATGTAAACTCCTATATCCATTTTCCTTAGGATTTTTAATGTAATCCTTACGTTTAATCAATTCAATATCCTCTTGCCCAAGTAACAGCTTTTCTATTAAATAAATATCATCTACAAAATTACAAATAACCCTTATACCTGCAATATCTTTAATATGCTCTCTTATAGATTCAACAGTTGGTAGTGTATCATACTTTTTTATTTTATCAGTAATACTTTTAATGCTTTTTACTCTACATTCAAGATGATGAATTGGATTATTATTGTAGTTTACATGAAATTCTTCATCTAGTATTTCCAGTTTTGTACTAACTTCTTTCATCGCACTATTATAAACATTCATTAAGCTTAGAATATCTATAAGTGACCCACTTTGCCTACTTATCAATTCAAAATCTTTAGCCTTTTCTATTTCATCAAATTGCTTCTTTAACTCTTGTAAATTCATTTGTATTTTTCTCTCTAATATCATAATATTCTCCTATTTTTTTGTCTCATTAAATTCATCAGTAATTTCAATCAACTTATTAATAATAACCGTCATTTGTTTAACATCATCAACACCTAGATAGCTAACAATTTTATGTAACCTATTGACAAACTCTTCTTCTTGATCTCTTAAAATATTTCTGCCTTCTGTTGTTAAAGTAATAATTATATTCCTTCTATTACGTAAATCTATATCTCTTTTTAAATAGCCTTTCTTTTCAAGGCTATTTAACATTTGAGAAATAGCAGCTTTTGAAACAGCAAGATATTTTTGTAAATATGATACATCTACATTATTTTCTAAATCTATAGCATTATTGGAAACATTGCTTAACAAGATAAATTCTGACATATTTATATTTACGTTACCTTTATTCATATCCATTCCAAATCCAGACGCTACTAATTTTTTAAACTGAAATATTGAATGTACTAACTCTACCTCTAAATCTTTGTCCATAATTTTCACTCCTTTAATAAATTAACAGTTAAGAACTTAATTATTAATTTATTTAACTATATCACTTGTAATTTATTATGTCAATAAAAAACAACTATAATTTAAACTTAATAGTTGCTTTCTTATTACTTAAAAAATTTATTATTGCATATTGCTTTTAATAATATCTTGAATTAATATATTTGAATTAATATATCTTTCTGCGCTTTTCTCATCTTTATGATGAATAGCAACATGAGGACAAGCATGAATACATCCCATGCATTGCTCACAATTATTTTTAAATTCTACTTTATTAACTACACTAATATTACTTACTGGACATATTTTCTCACATGTTTTACATAGCGTACATTTATCAGTAACATAAAATTTATTATCTTGCATTTTTATAGCCCTATTCCATTTTCTCATTACTACTTTATTTATAAAATAACTTAGAATTGTAGTAAAATAAAACTTATCTACTTTAATAGCTTCCCTTTCGACATCTTCTTTTATTACGTTTATTTTATCTAATGCTAAACTTTCTAATTCTTTTTGGCTTTGAGTAGATTTTTTCATATCAGAAAGCGGTATAAAATTTTCAGGCATTTTTAAATAATTAACATATTTAAAATCAATTCCATAATTTTTTATATGCCTAGATGTATCAAGTACAAAACCTCCATAGGTAAAAATCATAAAAATATATTTACTTTTTAAATTAGCTTTTATTAAAAACTCTTCAACAATTTTAGGAGTATTTAAATAATATATTGGAGTAACTATACCAATCTTATCGGCTTCAATTTCATAATTATTTTCTTTTATTAATTGTGGAATTGATAAAAGCTCTGCTTTAAATTGTTTTGCAATATATAAACTATTTCCTGTACTTGTAAAATATAAAATTTTCATTAAAACACCTCTTCCCTATTTTCAAAAATCGATATTACCAATTCATCTATTTTACATATACTACTTGTATCACTTGTAGCAATCATCTTTTCTACTTCCACTATTAACACAGCAACTTTATTTAAATGTTTTATCTTTGAAAGTATTTGGTTGTGTTTTTGCTTAAGGTAATTTAGTACTTCCTTTGAATCTTGACACGTCACATCAATGTTTTTTCCACTAGTAATTAACATTGAAATTTCCTCAAGACTAAAATTAGCATACTTCATTACTTGAACATATTTAAGAAATAAAATATCTTCATCATTATAATATCTGTAGTTATTTTCTTCTCTACTTGCTTTTACAAGCCCTATTTTATCATAATATCTGAGTGTATGAACAGGAATATCCGTTATATGTGAAGCATCTTTAATCGTATATTTTTTCATAAAATCTCCTCCTACAATTAAAGTATAACATTAAAGTCAACTCTAATGTCAATGCTTAATTTATAATATTATTTTAAATTTAAAAACTAACCTAAGTTAGTTAGATTATAAAAATAGCCCATATGTTATTTGTATTAATATAATTTGCTCAAAAGTACTTAATCAATCTATGTTCATAAATTATAAATATTAAATTTACTTATCTCTATGAAATTCGTCTAAAAATCTTGCTGTCAATACTCCTGAAGGTAAAGCAACAAACCCAATTCCAATAAATGATGATATCATACTAATTAGTCTACCAACTTGAGTAGTTGGATATATGTCACCATAGCCTACCGTTGTCAGTGCTGTTGTAGCCCAATACATTGCCTCAAAAAAATTATCAAAACCTTCTGGTTCTATATTAAACATAAATAATGCTGAGATTACAACATAAAAAATTGCACATACAATTAAGGATAATAATATCTCTTTAGATTTTTTTATAACAGAGGTGATTACAACAAAATTTCTTGAGTATTTTAGGAACTTAAATATCCTTAACATTCTAAACCCTCTAAAAACTTTTAGAATTTTAAAACTAGGTGATAAAATATTGAATGAAGGTAAAATAGATAATAAATCTATAATTGCCCAAAAAGTAAAGGGATACTCAAGGAACGATTTTTTACCTTTACAAAGCTTTAAATCAGCAGTCCACCAACGTACAATATAATCACAAACAAATATTATTACACATATATATTCCATAGTGAATAATACTTTATTAGAATCTTTATACATTAATGGAACTAAACTAAAAACAATTGTAATTATCATAAACACATCATATATTTTACTTACTCTATCATTATCCTGAGCTTTTTCAATAACTTCAAAAATTCTTTTTTTCATTGGTATCTCCTCTAGTATTATTTATAATTGCGTTCCCAATTCTGAAAAACATTATTAATATTGTATAGGAATATTTTTATATACTTCAAGAATTAAGATATAATCAAAATCATCAATACAAAATTCAAGCTTTGTCATAAAATTATTTCTTAGTGTTTTATTCTCCCAATAAAACTTTAAAAATCATTTTCCCATATATTTTTCAACTCCTCGTTTAATTTATTAGCTAGTTTTTTAAAATTATACTTTGAAGGATGATTATGACATCTATTTTTAGGATTCAACAATTCATGAATTCTATCATCTCCATCAAAGTAACTATATAAAGTATTTTCAAATACAATTTGACTTTTTATTGTATCTTTTTTTATAAAAATTGCTTTTATAGGCATATTTCTATATATTTCGTTAAATCGTTTATCAAAAGATACTAAAGCATGTATATCAATTCTATTTTCCTGATTAACTTTCATATTAAAGAATGCATTTATCGCTAACATTCTTAAATGATATAAATCCCAAGACATTGAATTTATTTCTTTAAATACTGCATCTATAGGAGAATTAAGTTGAATTTTTGAAAAAAATCATAAAAAATACCATTTTTATTATAGAATTCATAAATTACAACTAGTTCTCTTATCAATAAAAATCCATGTTCCTCATTCAAAAATATCAATAAGTCAATAAATTTATTTTTTGCACTCTTACCTGTTGAAAAATTTATTATTATTGCCTTAGTAACTAATGTATATACTTGTAAATACGTTGTATTTAAATATTCTCTAAACTCCGTTTTTTTATAAAATCTTATTTTATCAATAGCTTTATTCTCATATTCATTCAATAATTTCTGTTTTTCAATTTTTGATCTATTTTCAAAGAATTTATCAAAATTTTCAATAATTAAACATAAAACTTTCACAGTATCTAAAAATGATTTGTTACTATCCCCAAATTTATACGAATTTTCGAACAAGTATGGACTTGCATCAAAATCATATTTATTTAAATAAATTTCTTCCATAATTTGTTTAGCTACATTAGGAACATTAGCCTCGCTACCTTCCATAAACATCTTTTCTATATAACTAACATAATTTGTATCCCAGTCACAACATATAACCGTCTCTATATTAGTATTTCTTTCTTTAATCATATCTTGATATGACTTGTTATTTAAGTATAGAACTTTATCACAAGTAGTTACAGGTATTATATTATTTGTAAGCTCAGTAGAAAACCTTAATTTAGGAATATTAGCACCCAGTTTATCATTGAAAATAAGTATTTTATATTCTTTAATGTAATTAGCAATTATTTTAAAAGTTTGATAAGCGGTTGTTACATCCATTTTACATAAAATTCCAACTATTTGATCTAAGTCTAAAGATTGACTAACTTTTTTCTCTTTAAAATATTTAATTATCATATTGAGAAACTCAATATCTTCATTATTAAAATCAAACATTAATAAACTACCACTATTTTCATCATTTAATTTTAATATATTAGAAGCAATAAGCTCATGTTTAAGTTTATTTAAACAATTCAATGTATAATCAATATTATTTTCCTCAACTTTTTTCCTTTTTGTTCTACTTCTTCTTCCCATACTATTCCTCTTCTCTCTAACATAATTTACCTGCAGTAAGTAAAAAAACAAATAAAACAGAATTTTATTTATTTCTGCTCCATTTGTATATCTACTATAAAGTAATTGCCATACTGATGTATTATGGTATAAAAATTACCAAATATTTTCATCAGTATTTTTTATACCTAATTTTTTGGGATTAAATTTAATTTTCTCTGAATTTTTTAGCTGCTTTTCATAATCAAACAATGCTTTAATAGCTGGTTTTGAGCACAATATTATGCCGATGACATTATACCATGCCATAACTCCAACCCCAATAAAAGCAAAATTCCAAGCAACTTCAACTTTTTTAGTTGCAAAAAACACTACTGCTACCAAGCAGGTAACTCTCACTATATTGATAAGGAATTTGCTAGCATGCTCTCCTGTATTATCTTTTTTAATAGTAAGAAATGCAATATTTGTTTCTGCTGTATAATAATTAGCCATTAATGTCGTAAAAGCAAAGAAGAATAGCGCAATTGCAATAAAAATAGATCCTAAACTTCCAAAAGTAGAAGAAACTGCATATTGTATAAAATTTGCTCCTGAAGCAATCGAATTTGGATCAATACCTTTTAAATTTTCTGCTTGATATACAACAGTCTCTACTGAATTTGATGTGTTAATTAATTGATAACTTTGAGTTATTATAATCATAAAACCTGTAGCACTACAGACAAGAAGTGTATCAAAATATACTGAAAAAGCTTGTACTAATCCTTGTTCTGCTGGATGATTTACTTCAGCTGCTGCAGCAGAATGTGGACATGTTCCCTGACCAGATTCACTAGAAAATACTCCTCTTTTTACTCCATTTAAAACAGCTGTTCCAATTACTCCACCTAAAGCTGCATTAGGGCTAAATGCTTCTTTAAAAATTAAAGTAAAGGTTTCAGGAATGTACTTGAAGTTTACAACAATTATAATTAATGCCATTGAAATATATATTAATGACATAATTGGTACAATAAACTCTGCAACTCTACCAATTCGCTTAATTCCTCCAAAAATTACAAGTCCTAAGATTATTGCTACAAATAGCCCTACAGCAAGTGATACATAAGATTGTGTCTGCTCTGATGCATCAATAAAAATACTATTATTTACTGCAACTGCAATTGCATTTGATTGAACACCAGGCAGAAAAACACCTACAGATATCAATGCAAAAACACTAAAAATAATTCCATAAATTTTCTTTCCAGTTATTTTACTAAAATAATATGCAGGTCCTCCTCGATACTCTCCATCTACTTCCTCCTTATAAATTTGAGCAAGTGTTGATTCAATATATGCAGAAGCAGCTCCTAAAATTGCAATAAACCACATCCAAAATAATGCTCCAGGTCCACCATAGGCAATTGCAGATGCAACGCCTATAATATTTCCTGTTCCAACACGATTAGCAATCGACAGTGCAAAGGCTTGAAAGGAACTTACTCCTTTACTTGATGATTCTTTTTTCATTAAAAGTTTCCACATTGTTGGAATTCTTCTTACTTGAACAAACCGTGTAGCTATAGAAAAAAATATTCCTGTTGCTACTAATAGAATAATTAAGGGCATACTCCAAACATAGTTTTCTAGTTTTGAAGCGAAATTTTCAATCATTGAAAATCCTGTTAAAAGCATAACTTACCTCCCTTATTTAGTTTTTGTTATCTCTACTTTATTATTAAAATAACATTTTGTCAATACATTGTTAGCTAAATAGTTAATTTAGAGGCATTTATTGAAATATATTATAATAAAAATGTTGAACATCAACATAGTAAATACTAAATATAATTTATTAAAAATACACCCCATTAATAATGAGGTGTCAGACTGTAGACAAAAAGCATTGCTATTTATCCTATGTGGATGAATTCCAATACTTTTGTTATATTTATATACATATTTCACTAATATTGCCTATATGCTCACTATATCTACAGTATTTCCTATACCCTCTGTGCCATTTTCTTTAAGTTCATGCACGCAAATACTAAGAGTAATTCATCTCTCACTCTCTTCTTGCCTCGCTTTTTCGTATACCTCAATCCATGCTTTTCTTTACCATCTGCAAATACTCTTTCAATCGTTTGGCTTCGTTTCCTATACAATTCCTTACTTCCGATTGTATGTCGTATATCTTCTGCTTTTTCCATATACTCTTCCCACACATGCCTTGTAAAT
>JBKEBI010000064.1:0-3730 GCA_047973085.1 Bacilli bacterium
AAAATTCACTCTCTATAATCTCAATATTTAAATTTCTTATTTCTTCAACACAAGCTGGACTAACTAAAGTAATTTTACAGTTGTATTTCTGTAATTTTTTTATTTTACGTAATGCTACACTCCCGCCACCTACTACTAAAATACGCTTATTTTCCAAAGTGAGATTAACTAGCATTTTCATCTCCTCTTAAATAATTAGCGACATCTAATGCAAAATAAGTAATAATCATTGAAGCTCCTGCACGTTTAAACGCATACATTGTTTCTAAAACTACAGATTTTTCATCAATCATCTTCGCTTCTGAAGCTGCTTTAATCATTGAATACTCTCCTGAAACATTATAAACAGCAATTGGAATATTAGTTTTTTGATTTACCTTGCTAACAATATCTAAATATGCTAATGCTGGTTTAATAATTACAATATCTGCACCCTCATTAATATCATTTAATGTCTCTTCAATACCTAGATATGAATTTTGATAATCCATTTGATAATATTTTCTATCACCAAAACTAGGTGCACTTTCTGCTGCTTCTCTAAAAGGACCATAATAGCTTGAAGCATACTTAGCACTATATGACATTATTGGTGTATATTCATACCCACCATCATCAAGAGCTTTTCTAATTGCATAAACTCTACCATCACACATATCACTTGGAGCTACCATATCTGCTCCTGCTCTAACATGTGATAAAGCAATCTTTGCTAGTACTTCAATTGTTTCATCGTTCTTGATTATTTGATTATTCAAAATACCACAATGCCCGTGACTTGTATATTCACACATACAAATATCAGTAATAATAAATAGCGTTGGCACCTTACTTTTTAAATATTTAATAGCCCTTTGAATTACCCCAGCCTCATTGTATGCTTCACTACCAATCTCGTCTTTAGTACTAGGAATTCCAAACATTAAAATTTTATTGATTTGAGCCTCTTTCAACTTTTCAATTAAAATATCAAGTTTATCAATACTATAATGATACTGTCCTGGCATTGATCCAATTTCCTGGTAAACTCCCTTTTCTTCAACAACAAATATAGGATAAATCAAATCATTTTTGTCTAAATACACATTTTTTACTAACTCTCTCATGTCACTATTAATTCTATTTCGCTTATATCTTTTAAACATTATTTACCTACCTTGTTTTTTAATATAATATTCTTTTATGCTTTTTATTAATCCTTCTTGAGTTGATTCAATCGCTTCAATATCTACATCTATTCCATATTTATTAAGTGCTATTGTAGTATATGGACCTATTGAAGCTATTTTTTTAGCATCTAAAAGTTCATATCGACATTTAATATTCTTCATAAATGATTCGACACCACTAGCACTAAAAAAACATAGCACATTAGATTGACATATTTGTTCTTGTAAAATCAAAAAGTCATTTTCAATCATCTTTGTATCATATGTGATACAGTGATGTAAATTATTATGAATTCGTCTTCTCCATTTATTAAGATCCAATTTAGTTTGCTTAGACCCTACAACTAAAATTGACTCACTATTATATAAAGAAACAGTAGTCTCTAGCAACTTTTCCATATTATATACCTTAGGAAGAATCTTAACATTAGCCCCATAACTTTCTAAAATTTCCTTTGTTTTAATTCCAACTGACCCAATTATTTTACTATTTAGGTCACACCTTGGAAATTGCTTAACAAAATTTTTTACACCATTAGATGAATTAAATAAAATTATATCATAATTATCAAATTTAATATCTTCACTAATAGTTTCTACTGTTTCAATTTGTGGAGCACAAAGACTTTTAAAACTATAATCAACGCATGTACTTTCAAAACTTTTAAAATTACGCTCTTCTCTCGTAGAAAGCAGTGTTATTTGCTTATTCATATTAAACCATTTTCCTTTTTCATTCAATGAAACAACTTCTCCAATAATAACTATTGCAGGTGCTTTTACTCTTGCAATAACATCAGTTTCTAAAATTTCTTTCAAATAAGATATTGTAATATGTTGATCACTTGTTGTAGCGTTTTCAATAAAGGCGATTGGAGTATTAGCATTCTTCCCATTTTCAATCAAGTTTTCCACAATGAATTTAATATTGCGAATTGCCATAAAAAATATTAATGTCCCTCCTAAATTAGCAATTTTATGAAAATCCAAATTCATCTCATTTTGTTTGCCGTGCCCTGAAAAAATATGAAGATCACTTGAATGGTTACGGTCTGTTAGGGGAATTCCACTATATGCACTAGCCCCAGCAAAACTTGAAATCCCAGGTACTATTTCAAAATCAATTCCATAATTTTTCAAAACTTGAATTTCTTCAAAACCACGTGCAAAAATAAAGGGATCACCACTTTTTAACCTTATTACTGTTTTACAATCAAAAGCGGCATTGACAATTTGCTCATTAATTAGTGATTGAGATAACCCACCTTGATGATTTTCTTTACCCACATAAATCAATTTGCAATTGCTATTAATATTTTTTATTATTTCATTACTAATTAATCGATCATACAAAATACAATCTGCATTTTGTATTAAACGGTGAGCCTTAAGTGTTAATAATTCATACTCTCCCGGACCTGCACCAACCAAATATACTTTACCTTTTTGCTTAACATATTGAGATTTAATTTGATTTGATAGACGATATGAAATTGCTTCACTCTCAGACTTATATCCTTCAACATACCCATCATATCTAATATTATTATGAAAGTACATTCCTTTAAAACTAATTCGATTACCTATAATTTTTGCATTACAACCCATTGGTGTGGTACACCCACCATCAAAAATTTGTGAAAAAACTCGTTCAACTTTAGCCTTTAGAGTAACATCATCATCCTTTATTTTATCAATAATTTCTTGAATGTAAAAATCATCACTTCTAGTCTCAAGGCACAATATTCCTTGTCCACTTGCAGAAATCATCTCCTCATCTTCAAAATATGATCTTAAATACTTTGTATTACTTGTACGATGTAGACCTGCTGCAGCCAAAATAATTGCATCATATTCACCAGTAAGCATTTTATTTATTCTCGTTTCAATATTTCCTCTAATTACTCTACAATTTAAATCACTTCTAAGTTCTTGTAGTTGTAACTCTCTTCGCATTGAACTTGTTCCAACAATTGCACCAATAGGTAAATCCTCAATATTATGATATTTAGCACTAACAAATGCATCTCGTTCATCTTCTTGATTAATATATCCTGCAATTTTTAAATCCTCATTATGCTTTGTTGGCATATCTTTTAGAGAATGCACTGCAATATCAATTTCATTTTCTAACAATGCATTTTCTAGTTCTGTTGTAAATAGCCCTTTCAATGATTCATTTGATGTCTTCCAATTAATATCAAGACGCTTATCTCCTTTAGTTGTAAACGGAATAATTTCAATCTCAATATTTTTATGTTTTGATAGCAATTCTTCCTTAACTATTTTTGCCTGCGTTAATGCAAGATTACTTGTCCTCGCACCGATTACAATTTTCTTCATAAACTCCTCCACTTAACGTATTTAATTCTATCTCAACCACCTCACAGTTATCCACCTCAAATGATGTGTTGTTGAAAAACAATTCATTATTAATTTTACATAAAATAATTTTAATCCAAGTTCCATGCCCAACAATTAAGATATTTCTTTTATCTCTAATAATCCTATTAAAGCAACTAGTCACTAATTTTTCAAAATGATAAAACTCTTTTTGATGC
>JBKEBI010000077.1:0-18656 GCA_047973085.1 Bacilli bacterium
AACAAAGGAGAGATGTATATTGAACTCGTTTTTTAAATTACAAAATGAGAATACTATACAATCAATAAAAGATTTCTATCAGCAATGTAGTGGTTGTAATCAGTGCAGATGTTTGATGATGGAAGAACTAGACATTAATATGAAGAGTTTTAGTGAGAAAGTTAGTGATAGTTCATTCCATAAGGCAGAGGCTTTTTCTTGTGTTGATTGTGGAGAGTGTAACTCAAAGTGTGGTATTGGCTTAGATGTTAGAAACGTTTTTGCTAGTATGAAGGAAGATGTAATTTGTCAAGTTGAAAATAATAAAATATTTAATACCCCATATATTCTACAAAAAAGGGTGAATACTAACCATAGTATAATAGCACCTAAAAGTAAAATAGTTTTTATGAGTGGATGTTCACTAAAAAGAACGTTTCCCCACTTGATTCCTAAAATTTTTAAGCAGTTAAAAGATTTTAACCCTGAAATTGAAATGTATGATGGTTGTTGTACTAAACCAGTTAAACTATTAGGAAAAAAAGAATTGTATGAAAAATATATGAAAGAGTATCAGGAAAAATTTAAGAATACTACAATCATAACAGCCTGTTTTTCATGTACAAAAATTTTAAAAGACTATGTGAATGTAGTTGGTATTTACGACTATATGTTGGATAATAATTTAATTAAGACAGAGAACTTAAATTTAGAATATAGTGTAAAACTACCATGTCATATTGATGAGCAAAATATTAATTTTTGTAAAACAGTATGTGATATGAAAGGTATTAAGTCCATTGATTTTGATAGTACATGTTGTGGAAGTGGAGGATTAATTGGTTTGACAAATCCAAAATTAAGTAAGAAATATAAAGATAAGTCTATTAGTAATCTTAGTTCACAAGAAATTCTTTGCTTTTGTGCAGAGTGTAGTAGGAAACTTGGCAAAAATACAAAACATTTTCTAGAATTTTTATAGGAGAAAATAATGAAAAAATTAGGTAAAATTGTAGTAGTTTTATCACTACTAGGTTTGATAGTTGGATGTAGTGAAAGTGAGGTAGAAGAATATGATTTTGATTCAGATAGCTTTTATCTTAATGCAAGTGAATTAAATGATATGAAAGATGATGAAAATTTAATTATAATTGACGCAAGAAGCAATGATGATTACAATAAAGGTCATATTGAAGGTGCAATTAATGTTATTTGGCAACAGCTTTCAAATGTTGATGTAAATCCTGGTGAAGAAGGATTTGGTGTAGTTTTAGAACAAAACCAATTGCAAGATGTATTACAAAATTTAGGCTTTAATAACGATAGTGAGATTGTTCTTTATTCAAATGGCGCAGATGGTTGGGGAGAAGATGGTCGTATTTTATGGTCACTTCTTATCAATGGAGTAGAAAACCTTAAGTTACTTGATGGTGGTTACAATGCTTGGACTAGCAAGGATTTTGCAACTTCAAAAGAAACTACAACTTTAAGTAAAGGAGATATTACTTTAAATAATTTTGATAGTAGCATGGTTATTGATACCGATGAGCTTGTTAATTTAATTGATGATGGGAATGCAAAAATTATTGATACTCGTGAGGAAAAAGAATATGAAGGTGCTATATTATATGGTGAAGCAAAAGGTGGAAAAATACCAACTTCAATTAATATTCCTTTTACAAGCTTATATAATGAGGATAATACAATAAAATCACAAGAAGAAGTAGATAAAATTATGGAAGAGAATGGAATAAGCAAAGAAGATAAAATTGTTACATATTGTACTGCAGGAATTAGAAGTGCAAGTATGTTTGTTACGTTAAAAACGTATGGATATGAAAATGTTGTTAACTACGATGAATCATTCTATCGTTGGTCTGCAGTAGAAGAGGTAGAGTAATGAAGAAAATTTTTATTATAAGCTTAGTTATCTCAATGTTTGCACCACTTGTAGGTTGTAGTGAAACTGACTTTGAAAGTGTAGATGCAGAATATGTTGAAGAAAACTTAGGTAGTGAAAACTTTGTATTAATAGATGCACGTGAAAATTCATATTTTATAGGAAATATTAGTAAAGATACAGAAAATGGAGGACACATTACTGGAGCTACTGATTTTTCTGCAAGTTGGTTAGATGTTAAAGATGTAGATGAACGATTGGAAGCGGCAATAAAAGATAAAGGTATTGATAAAAATACTGAAGTAGTTGTATATGATACAAATGGAAAAGATGCCAAAGCAGTAGCAAGCTATTTTAACAAAGAAGGAATTGAAGATGTAAAGATTTTTTCTGCAAAAGATTATATTAATGAAAATGCAGATAAACTTACAAGTTATGAAAACTATCAATATTTTCTACCAGCATACGGAGTAAATCAATTATTGGAAGGTAATGATTATCAAGGAATAGATGCAGATAGTGTAAAATTCTTTGAAGCTTCATGGGGTGGAGAAGAAACAAGTTATGTAGCTGGACATATTCCAACAAGTGTGCATATTAACACAGATGAAATTGAATCTGAACCACTTTGGAGTCTAAATGACGATGCTGATTTAATTGAGTTCTTAAATAATAATGGAATTATGAAAGAAGATGCGATTATTTTAAGTGGTAAGAGCGGTGATATGGCAGTTGCCAGAATTGCAGTGGTTTTAAGATATTTAGGTATAGATAATGTACATATTTTAAGTGGTGGTATCGAGGCGTATGAACGTGCTGGATATGAAATTGAAACAGACTCAAATGCAAAAGTATCGGGGCAGACTGATATTAGTGAACCACTAAATCCAGATTTAATTGATACTATTGATGAGGCTAAGACAATTATTGCAACAGATGGATATGAACTAGTTGATGTAAGAACAGAAGAAGAGTGGCTAGGTGAAACTTCTGGTTATGATTATGTTGAAGCAAGGGGTAGAATTAAAGGTGCAGTTTTTCATGGAAGCGATAAAGCTGATGTTCTTGATTATATTAATGTAGATGGAACGATGAGAAACTTTGATGAAGTTCTTGCTATGTGGGAAGAAGCTGGAATTAATACTGATGATCATTTATCATTTTATTGTGGAACTGGATGGCGAACTTCTGAGATTTTAATGTATGGGAATACTTACGGAAAATCTAATTTATCAATGTATTCAAATGGATGGGCTGAATGGAGCGTTTACGAAGCTGATGAAGTAGAGGCAGGGTAAGAAGTTTTAAATATATTATTAAGGGAGAAATTTATGAAGAAATTAATTATTTTAACAACAGTTGCTAGTTTCTTTTTAGCATTAGTGGGTTGTGAAAGCAAAGAAGAGAAAGATTTTGATACAGTAGATGCAGAGTATATTGAAGAAAATTTAGGTAGTGAAAACTTTGTATTAATAGATGCTCGTGATAATTCGTATTTTATTGGAAATACTAGTGAAGATACAGAAAATGGTGGGCATATAACAGGTGCTACTGATTTTTCTGCGAATTGGCTAGATGTTAAAGATGTAGATGAGCGCTTAGCAGTAGCTATGGAAGATAAAGGAATTAATGAAGATATAGAAGTTGTTGTATATGATACAAATGAAGAAGATGCAATAGCTGTAGCAGAATATTTTACTAAAGAAGGAATTGAAGATGTAAAGATTTTTTCTGCAAAAGATTATATTAATGAAAATGCAGATAAACTTACTAGCTATGAAAACTATCAATATTTCCTTCCTGCATATGGTGTAAATCAATTATTAGAAGGTAATGATTATCAAGGAATAAAAGCAGATAATGTAAAATTCTTTGAAGCATCTTGGGGAGAAGAGGAAGTAAGTTATACAAATGGACATGTTCCAACAAGTGTGCATATTAACACAGATGAAATTGAATCTGCACCATTATGGAGTTTAAATTCTGATGAAGATTTAATTAAATTCTTGGATAATAATGGAATAATGAAAGATGATACTATTATCTTAAGTGGGAATGGTGGACATATGGCTACAAGTAGAATTGCGGTGATTTTGAGATACTTAGGAGTTGAAGATGTTCATATTTTAAATGGTGGTATTGAAGCTTATGAGCGAGCAGGTTATGAGCTTGAGACGGATTCTAATCCTAAAGTAGCAGAGAAAACTGATATTATTCAACCACTAAATCCAGATTTGATTGATACTATGGATGAAGCAAAAGAAATTATTAGTTCAGATGATAGTATTTTACTTGATATTAGAACTGAGGCAGAGTGGCTAGGAGAAACATCTGGATATAGCGATCTTGAAAATCAAGGTAGAATTAAAGGTGCTATTTTTCATGGTGGAGTTAAAGGTGAAACACCTGGAGATGTATTTGACTATACAAATGTAGATGGAACAATGAGAAATTTTGATGAAGTATTAGCTATGTGGGAAAATGCTGGTATTGATTACGAAAAGCATTTATCATTTTATTGTGGTAGTGGTTGGAGAACTGCTGAGGTACTAATGTATGGGAATACTTATGGAATGGACAATCTTTCTATGTATTCTAATGGTTGGTACGAATGGAGCACATATATGAGCGATGAAATTGAAACTGGTAAATAATATTTTTAAAACCTTGCTGGTAATTTTAATAGTTGCTATAATTAGTCTTATATTTATAAGTGATAATTATTTAAAAACTAGTATGGGATATTATCGCATTATGTTTCGTTTTCAAGAAGATTTTAGTGATAGCTTTAATTCATTGTTTGTAATATATAGTGCTGTAATGTTCATCATTACATTTATTGGTAAGTGGAAATTTGGTTTACGCATAAAACATGCTATAGTATTTATAGTACTGATTATAATTAATTATAGTGCTTATTTGTTTTTGCCAGAATATTTAAATAAAAGTGTTGTTACACTTGTATTATTTTTAATGTTAGTGCCTTCATTATTATTGACTTATACAATAAAAAATGTAAAGTATATTAATATTTTAATTATAGTAATTGCATTGATTACTGTGTGTTTAATAGGTGTAAATTATATATAGATTTTTTATGTTTGATATTAATAATAAAAAAATTTTAAAAAGCACAAAATAAGCACAACTAGGGTATATAATATATTTGTAGTTGAAAGACTACAAATAAAATAAATTATATTCCCCCTATATTAATTATGTAAAGGCAACCGCAAGGTTGTTTTTACATGTTTAGAAACAAACTAAAAACACTTTCTTGATAACAAAAAAGTGTTTTTAGTTTATTATTTATTAAAGTTTTTTTAAAGCTTCAAGTCCAGCTAAAGTAATAAAGTTAACTGGTTTATTAAAATGTGGTAGGAAGAATAAATCAAGTAACGCAAGCTTATCAATTGTATATTTTTCTTGGATTGCCAAACTGAAGAAATGATTAGCTAGTGTAATATCTGCTTTTGAAGCTATTTGAGCCCCTATAATTTCTTTATTGTCTTTTCTCCAAATAACTTTTAAAGTTACTTCATCATTTTCACACATAAACTCAGGTCTAATATTATCAGTGACTGTTACGCTATCAACTTCAATGCCAAGTTTTTGTGCACCTTTTTGTGTTAAGCCTGTTGAGCATAGTGTTTGTCCAAATACATGAATTGCATTTGATCCTTGAACACCTTGCATCGCAAATGGTGTACCTGCCGCATTATGAGCGGCAACTATACCTGTTCTAACGGCATTTGTAGCAAGAGCAATGTGTTCTTTTTGCCCACTTGCATTGTTATAAATTGTAGCACAGTCTCCTATTGCATAAACTCCAGGGATAGAAGTTTCCTGGTTGTTGTTTACAACAATTGCTCCACGATTATCAAATTCAAGTTTAGAGTCAGCAACAATCTCAGTAAGTGGTTTAAATCCAACAGAAAGTAGAACTAAATCAACATCATAGCTATTCTTATCAGTAACAACTTTTTTTACTTTATTATTTTCTCCAATTATTTCTTCTAAAGTTTCATTGGTTGCCATTACTACATTATTACTTTCAATAGCTTCATGCATTAGAGTAGTAAACTCACTATCATAGTAATTATTAACAACATCTTCATTACTAATTAATACTACTTCTTTACCATTTTGAATAAAGGCTTCTGCAAGTTCTACACCGATATAACCTGCACCTACAACTGCAACCTTTTTGATGTTATCATTTTCAATAATTTCAATAGCTTTTTGGGCATGTTGAAATAATTTTGCATAAATAACATTTTCTAGTTCTATACCTGGTATTTTTGGTGTGATTGGCCAAGAGCCAAGAGCTAAAATTAATTTATCATACGTATCGATAAATTCTCTACCTGTATTTAAATCTTTTACAGTAACTTCTTTTTTGTCAAAGTCAATAGCAGTTATATCATGTTCCATATAAACATCAGCCCCAAGACTTTTTAACTGTTCTGGGTTTGAATAAAATAATCCATCAGCTCCACCTATTACTTTTCCAATCCATAACGCCATTCCACACCCTAAAAATGAAATATTATTATTTCTATCATATGTAGTAACTTTTACACTTTCTTTATAATCATTTGCAAGTGTTACTACAGCATGGGTACCTGCATGATTTGTTCCTACAACTATTACTTTTTCCATTATTCTTCCTCCTTATGTTTTTCTAGTTAATTCAATTATATTTACAAAATAAAAAAAATTCAAATAATATGATAATTTTTATATATTATAAATTACTAATTTTATCAAAATATAACTAAATTTAATGGGATTATTTTCAATATATCCTTGATTTTTAAAGGATAAAAAGATATAATAGTGTGGTAGTTAAAAATCACACGAGTTGATTGTTATCTCTAGTGCCGAAAGGTGAGGTAATTTCGAAACCGTGGAAGAAAAACAAAAAAGGAGAGAATTTTATGTCAGTAGTAGGTATGACAAATCTGCTTGAAGCAGGTGTGCACTTTGGGCACAGAACAAATCGTTGGAATCCAAAGATGGGAAAGTATATTTATACTTCTAGAAAGTCAATTTATATTATTGATTTACAGAAGACGCAAAAATTAATTGAGTTTGCTTATAGAAAAGTAAATGAAATTGCTGAAAATGGTGGAAAAGTATTATTTGTAGGTACTAAAAAGCAAGCACAAGATCCAATTCAAGTGGTTGCAGAGCGTACTGGAATGTTTTATGTAAATACAAGATGGTTAGGTGGTACTTTAACTAACTATTCAACTATTAAAAAGCGTATAGATAGAATGGACGCTATTGAAAAAATGGAAGAAGATGGAACATTTGATTTACTTCCTAAAAAATAAGTTATACAAATTAGAAAAGAATATGCAAAACTTGAGCGTTTCTTAGGTGGAATTAGAGGAATGAAGGGGTTACCTGAATTAATGATTATTGTTAATCCTCGTAAAGAAATCAATGCAATTAAGGAAGCTAGAAAGCTTGGAATCCCAGTAATTGGTATTGTTGATACTAACTGTGATCCAGATGATGTTGATTATGTAATTCCAGCTAATGATGATGCTGTTAGAAGTGTTGAATTAATTTTAAATGTAATGGGTAATGCTATATGTGAAGCAAATGGTTGTGATATGATTACCTTTACTGAAAAAAAGAGAGAAATTAAAGGAAATAACAGCGAATCAAACGAATAATATTAAAGTACAGCATTGCTGTGCTTTTTAAATGAGGGGGATAAATATGAACGGTACAGATATGACATCTGGCTCTATTTTAGGTAAAATTAGCAAGGTTGCACTCCCTATATTAGTTACTAATCTGATAAATATGGCCCATAATTTAACTGATATGTTTTGGTTGGGTCAAGTGAGTCAAACTGCACTTTCAGCAGTAGGAGCAATGGGATTATTTCTATGGCTTGGAATGAGCTTTGGTGCTCTTGCAAGAACTGGTTCTGAAGTAATGATAGCTCAAGAATATGGGAAAAGAAATTTTATAGGTGTAAATAAATTTGCTACTAATGGTTTCTTATTATCACTTATTTTAGCCTTTTTATATGGTATGACTATTTTTATGCTTAAAAATCAGATTATAGATATATACAATTTTGAAGGTAAAGAGTTAATTAATATGTCTTATGACTATTTAAAATACATTCCATTTTCCGTTTGTTTTTTAATTATAAATCATCAATTTATTGCAACATATAATGGTATTGGAAATAGTAGGATTGTCTTTATTTTTGTAAGTTTAGGACTTGTTATGAATATGATTTTAGATCCTCTATTTATTTTAGTCCTTGATATGAGCGCAGAAGGTGCAGCAATTGCAACACTTATTGCAATGGTAACAACAACTTTGATGTTTGTAATATATTCAAGATTTAAAACTGATATTTTAGAACATTTTACTGATAATATAAGTTTTAAAAGGTGTAAGAGACTACTTAACTTAGGTATAGTCCCTATGTTTCATCAAATATTATTTTCATTAATATTTATTATTATGAGCATCTATATAGTTAAATTTGGTGATGAGAATGTTGCTATTAGTAGAATAGGTTCTCAAGTAGAGTCTTTAACATGGATAGTTGGTGGAGCTGCAACAACTGCTCTTACTGTTTATACAGGGCAAAATTTTGGAGTTAAAAATTATAAAAGAATTGCAAAAGGATTTAGCTTTATGATGGTTGTAATGGTTTCATATAGTTTACTTGTTACGATGCTATTTATATTTTATGGAGAAGAAATTTTCAAAATCTTCTTACCGAATGAACCAATTACGGCAAAACTTGGAGCAACATATCTTATAATAAATGCTCCAGCTCAAATTTTTATGATGGTTGAAGCAGTAGCAACAGGGTTCTTCAATGGTCAAGGTCATACTAAGGTTCCAGCATTTGCTAGTATTTTTGGAAATGTACTTAGGATACCTATTATGATTATTTTAGGTAATATTTATGGAATAAATGGTGTTTGGATTGCCATGTGTATTTCAGCATCACTTAGAGGAATGATGTTAATTATTCAATTTATTATTAGTGTATTAAAAAGTAAGAATTATAAATTTAAATATTTCGTACTAAATAAGGAGGTAAGTAATGCTTAGTGTAGTTAACTTGGGAGTAACTTTTAATAAACAAAAGTTATTTGAAGATGCAAATTTACAATTTAGTGAAGGAAATTGTTATGGTGTGATTGGAGCAAATGGAAGTGGGAAATCAACATTTCTGCGTGTTCTTGCGGGTCAAATTGATTCAACAGTTGGATCGGTTGTATATGATAAAACTTTGAAACTTTCATTTTTAGAGCAAGATCATCATAAATATAATGAAGATACAATTATTAATGTAGTTTTAATGGGACATAAAGAGCTATACAAACTAATAGAAGAAAGAAACAAACTATATGCAAAAACTGATTTTACAGAAGAAGATGGAATACGTAGTGCAGAGATTGAAGCTGACTTTTTAGAGTTAAATGGTTGGGAAGCAGAATCTGAAGCAGAGATTATTTTAAATGGGCTAAATCTTGAAAATAAAGATTACTATAAAACTATGAAGGAAATTAGCGATATTGATAAGGTTAAAATCTTACTTGCTCAAGCATTGTTTGGTGATCCAGATATTTTACTTTTAGATGAGCCTACTAACCACTTAGATTTCTATGCGATTAAATGGCTAGAAAATTTTCTGGTTAATTTTAAAAAGACTTTAATTGTTGTATCACATGATAGACACTTTTTAAATACAGTTTGTACTCATATTGTTGATATAGATTTTAGTGAAATAAAACTTTACTCGGGAAATTATGATTTTTGGAAGCAGTCAAGTGAGCTTGTTAAAACTATGCAGCTTGAGCAAAACAAAAAGAAAGAGCAACAGATAAAAGAATTAGAATCGTTTGTTGCAAGGTTTAGTGCTAATGCTTCTAAATCTAAACAGGCGACAAGTAGAAAAAAAATTCTGGATAAAATAAATCTTGAAGAAATTAAACCATCATCTAGAAAATACCCATATATTATATTTAATCCTGAAAGAAGACTAGGAAATCAAATTCTTTCTGTAGATAATTTAAAGTATAGTTATAAAGGGGAAACTTTATTTAAGGATTTAACATTAAGTATAGGTAGAGAAGATAAAGTTGTAATAATTAGTAATAATGATAATGCCATAGATGCTTTTTTTGAAATAATTACAGGTAATATTACTGAAGGTTTTGAAGGTGAATTTAATTGGGGAACTACGGTTGATTATGACTATTTACCAAAAGATAATGGACATTTCTTTAATGATAATGATTTGAGCCTAATTGAATGGCTAAGCGATTTTAGTGAAGAAAAAGGGGAAGGCTATTTACGAAGCTTTTTGGGAAAAATGTTGTTTTCAAGAGAAGAGCCATTAAAGAAAGTGAAAGTATTAAGTGGTGGAGAAAAAATGAGAATGATGTTTTCTAAAATGATGTTAACTAGTGCAAATACACTGCTTTTAAATCAGCCAACAAATCATTTGGATTTAGAATCTATTTCTAGTGTAAACGATTCACTTATTAAATTTGATGGAGCATTAATTTATGCTTCACACGATTTAAGTTTAGTTGAAACAATTGCTAATAAAGTTGTAATTTTAACTGAGAATGGTTGTGTACAGTATCAAGGAACTTATGAAGAATTTAGTGAATCTGAAATTATGCAAAAAAAGATGGAGGAATTAGGACATCTATTATAATAAAAACTATCAAACTGTGAGTTTAACAGCTTGATAGTTTTTTATTCTTCTAATTCGCTTAATTCTTCTTCTGTTAAAGGTCTAGAATCAAACTTGAATGTATTTATATCTGAAGTAGCATCGCTCGTTTCAGAAAGTGATGTTGAAAATGTTGAAGAGTAAGTAGATGAAATTTGATTGGACAATGCTTCATTAGTAGCGTTTAGATTAAATAAATCTGAAGAACCCGTATTTGCCACAGGATTAATTGCATAATATAAAACTATATCTTCATTTATTGAAATACTTCGTGCAGTAACAATTGTTGTATAAATAGCTTCTCTTATAGTATGCTCTTGTACATTTGCACTGATTGAAATATAGTCATTTTTTGTAACTACACTATATGTATCGTTACTATTTTTAGTAACATATGTAGAGAACACATCGTTAATTGAAATATATTCAAAATTGTCTGAAGAAATATCTTCTACTACTTTAACTTCCTTTTCTTCTGCATATTTTTTTATTAAATATACTATTTCATATCCATTCTCAACTGCAATTAATTCATTGTAGAATGTATCATTACTTAGTTCTTGTAGTACTACTAAAGTCTGTTGAGAAATTTCGCTTGAAGTAACAGGACCTACATATCCTCCGTTAGAAGAAGTAGTGGTATCACTAGAATATTTAATGGCATATTGCTCAAAGTCAACTTCACTTTTTTCAGTTTCGTTAAATTCACGTAAAATTCCTTGAGCATTATCTTGATTTTCATCAACTGTTAAATTAGGATTATCAGCAATAAATATTTTTCGATATTCATAAATTAAATTATCAGAAGTTTTACTATTACTTTCTGCTTGGATATACTCTCCATTAGCATTTTTTACAACCAGCCCATTATCTTCTATATATTTTAATGTATTAACATATAAAGTATATTTATTATTTGATAATACTACTGAACTTGAATAATTAGAAGTTGTTTTTACTTGTGAAGTATTTGGGACGTTGAATGTATAACCAGGACCACTTTTATTATTTTTACCTATCTTGGTTTCATATGCCATATCTACTACATCATCATAAGAAGTTGTTGAAGAAATTAATCCTTCACAACCACTAAAAATTGCAAGTAATATTGTAAATATACAAAGTTTTTTAGCCATGAACAATCTCCTTTAGCTTTTCTTTGTTTAGGTCATTTAATACTAGCATAATGATTTCTTTTGCACTGTCATAATCACGCATATCCATAATTGATGAGCTTGTATGAATATTTCTTGCAGGGATACCAAATATTGTGCTAATTACCCCATTATTTGAAATGTGTACTGCTCCAGCGTCTGTACCACCTGGTGAAAAATAATCTTGATAAGCTACACTATTTTGGTCAGAGAGATTTAAAATGTAATTTTTAAAATTTCTATTATGGATATATGTTCTATCAAAATGACGAACTAAAAATCCATTTCCTAGTCTTCCAAGCTCATCTACAGCGCCTGCAGTATCTCTTGCTGGTGAAGCATCAACCGCGATAAATATATCTGGTTTAATCATGTTTGCAGAGGTAGTAGCTCCACGAAGTCCTGTCTCTTCTTGTACTGTAGCACCTATATATAAATTTACATCAAGTTCTAAATTTTTAATTTCACATAGGATATCGAGTGCCATAGCACATCCATATCTATTATCAAATGCCTTAGATATATAGCGGTTGTCACTTAATTTTTTAAAGTTTTTTTCAGGAGTGACCATTGCTCCAATTTCAACATGTTGTCTTGCATCATCTTCATCAATAAATCCACAATCAATTTCCATATTTTTAATATCGTATGGTACGTTTCTAAGCTCTGGTGTAAGCAGATGAGGTGCAATAGTACTAACTACACCATGGTACTTTTCTTTTTTAGAATTTGTAACTGTTACTCTCATTGTAAGTAGTACTTGACTCCAAAACCCACCCAAAGGATGAATTTTTAATAGTCCATGCTTTGTATAACCTGTCACTATAAATCCAACTTCATCCATATGTCCAGCTATCATAATAGTTGGAGCATTTTCTTTTTTAGAAGGCTTGTAAGCAAAAATGCTACCAAGTTTATCTTGTATAATTTCATAATTCATTGCTTTCATGTGAGTTTTCATATAGTGTCTTACTTCATCTTCATACCCTGCAATTGCATCTAAATTACAAAGGTCTTGTAAAATTTTTATATTTTTCATATTTCCTCCTAAAATGATATTTCTATAAGCTTAATTTTTTCACCTAGCTTACTAAATTTATCTTCGTATTCTGTACGAATATTATCTTTATTATATTCACTATTGTGTAAATCAATACTAAATTTATTAATACTACAACCAAAATTATTCATAGTTAATACTGAATATTCAAATAATTTTGTGTTATCTGTTTTAAATGTCAAAAAACAGTTTTTTTTCAACAATTTTCTATACAAATTTAGAAATCTTGGGGATGTAAGCCTTCGCTTTGCATGTCTAGTTTTTGGCCATGGATCAGAAAAATTCAAATAAATTTGATCAAAATAATTTTCAAATTTTTCACCTAGTAAAAAAGCGTCACAACGAATAAATTTAATGTTATTAATGTTATCTTCTTCAAATTTTTCAATTGCTCTAACAATTACACTATCAAACATTTCTATACCAACATAGTTAATGTTTGGGTTTTGTTTTGCGAGAGTATAGATATATCTACCTTTACCAGTACCTATTTCTACATGTATTGGATTAGAATTATCAAATAATGATTCATTGTTATTGATATTATCTAAATTAACACTATAGTTACTATTTTCAATTTTATCTCGTGCGCCTTTAACTTTTTTAAGCCTCATAAAAATTAGTCCTCATTTCTTAAAATCATATTATTTAATGCATCTAAAATCAAGTTCTTTTCATATTTAAATTTAAAATTCAAATCATTTTTTACAATATAACTAAGACCGCCTGTTAAATAAATTTCAACATTATCTCCAAGTTCATCTAAAGCCATGGCGACAAGTCCATTTATCATTGCGATATGCCCAAAAACAATGCCAGATTGCAGACATTCGGTAGTATTTTTACCAAATAGCCTGTCTGGTTTTTGTAGTGGGAATTCACTTAATTGAGCACTACTAGTCCAAAGTGAGTTTGCACTAGTTTTTATTCCCGGAGCAATAATTACACCTACAAAAGTACTATCTTTATAATACGATATTTTTGTGGCAGTTCCTAGGTCAATAACAATTCCACTTTTAGAATATTGCATAGCTCCTGCAACTCCGCAAATTAAATCACTTCCTACTTCTCTTGAATTGTCTGTATTAATTTTTACTCCTGATTTATAACCAGGCTCAATCAATTTAGGAATGATATTAAATCTTGATTCAAAACAGTACTTAATTGTATTGGTAAGTTGTGGGACTACACTTGAAATTAAAATATTTTTTATTTCAATATCTCCAAAACTATTTTTAAAGATTGTATAGTACTCATCACTAGTCTTACTTACATCGGTATTAAATCTAAAAACTTTTTTTTCATTATTATATATACCAACAACTATATTACTATTTCCAATGTCTATTACTAAGTTACTCATCTCGTCCCCTTTTTATTGCTGGCATAATTAATTGAATTATTAATGAGGATAAAATTGCTTCTAAAAATGAATTAGAAACAAGCACAAATGCTACCATATATACAACATTCTGATTTTGAAAAGTATCAATAAATGTTTGACTATAAAACAGAGCAATCATTGATAATACAAATAATCCATGAAAAATTATTGAAATAAAAGTTGGTAAAACATATATTAACTTTTTTTCTGGATGTTTCTTACAATAAAAAATAAATCCAACATTTGCAAGAGTTAAAATAGTTGCAAATAGTATAAATACAAAACTCATATCAGTAATAATAAATGTAGTAACAATTATTATTAAAGCAATAGTTGTTACAATCGAAAGCTTGAAAGTATCAAGTTTTTTGGATATATCAAGCATGAACAAATATACAAGTGGAAATATCACCCTAGGCAATACACTAATTAATGGATTTCTAAATGTTAAATCAAATGGTGTAGCGGGTCTCATAAATGCTACAGCTAAACTTGAAAGTCCAAAGACAAGACCAAGAATTAGCCCACCTTTTCTTCCATATAAAGTGGTCCCCACAAGCACTGGAATAAACAAGAGTGTTAAGTCAAATGCAAGTACTGGAATTTTAAAATATCCAACTTGTGGTATAGCAGCCATCACAATAATAATAGCTGCAAAAATTGCAAGTCCCGCTGTTTCTTTTAAATTTGTTTTTTTCATAATTTTTCTCCTTTTTTGTTTTCTTTCGAAATACATAAGTCATACATTTGCTCTTTACTCATCATACGATACTCTCCTATCGGTAGAGTTCCTAGTTGTAGATTTCCAATTTGCAAACGCTTTAAATATATAACTTCATTTTGAAGTGATATAAACATTTTCTTTACCTGATGAAACTTTCCTTCATAAATAGTCAAATAACATTTCTTTTCATCAAATATCTCAAGTTCAGCACTCATGCATTGATAATTATCATTAATTATAATGCCTTCTCTAAATTGATTAATATATTCATTTCTAATTTTTTCTTTTAAATGAACTTCATAAACTTTCCCTACTTTATTAGTAGGAGAAATTACCATGTGAGTAAACTTCCCATCATTAGTAATAATAACTAACCCTTCTGTATCAATATCAAGCCTTCCTACAATGTGAAAGTCTTTGACAAAATCTTCTGGTAAGTAATCAAAGACCGTTTGATGTATATTATCACTATTTGCGCAAACACAATTACTAGGTTTATGAAAAATAATGTATTCAAACTCATTGTAAGTCCATGAAGTATTTTCAATTGTAATTATATCATTTTCATTAATTTTATAATCGCTTTTTTTTATAATTTGATTGTTTACCAAAACTTTCTTACTACCAATAAGTTTTTTTACATCTTTTCTACTTCCATAGTTTCTTCTCGCTAATAATTTATCTAGACGCACGACGTTTTACCACCATAAATAATTCTTTAAAACTATTTCCACTAATATATTTTAAATAATTCATTTTTTGAGCGCTAAATAGGAATAAAATTAATGAAACAAGCCCAGCAACACAAAGCACAATAATATTGATAATGTATGTACTAAGCCCATTTGAAGAAGAATTAACTGATGGTAGTAAAGTTGCTAATATATATACAAATCCAACCAATAAAATAGAGGATAAAATAATTTTATTGCTAACTCTAATAAGTTTAGGAGTATTAATTAAATCATTTTTTATACAATATCCAAGCACAATTGCTAAAGAAACTATATAACCTACAAAAGATGCAGCAGCAAATACTTGAGCTGGTTCAATATTTAACATATTAAATAAATATCCAAATATATAAGTAAATATAATTTTTGTAAGCATTCCTGCAACAAATGAAATAACAACAGGAGCTACTTTATTAATTGTTAAAAGTGTAACTCCAACTACATTGAATGTAGCATAGAAAATTGATGAAATAATTGATAGTGCAAAGATTTTACCACCTAATTTTAAACTTCCTCCAAAGAAGAATACATAATATGTTTCATTATTAAATATTGCAACAAATAATGATACAAAGCTAATTACAAAAAATGCAAGCAGAAACACTTGAGTAATCCTTTTTTTAAGTTCCTCATGCTTTCCAGCAGCATGCAATGCACTAAATGATGGAATCATACTAAGCGTAAAACCATTGGCTATAGTTAATGTCAAAATTACAAGTTTCTGCATTTGTACTGTATAAATACTAATTGTTTCTTTAATATAAAATTCGCTAACATTCATCATGCCTAAAATACGATTTATTGTAATACTATCTATATATTCAAATAGTCCTTTATAAGTAGATAGCACAATGAAAGGAATTGAAACTGCTGCAACCATTGTAATAATTTTTTTGAAATTAATTACGTAATCTTTTTGACTATAATTTCTTCTTGCGAATCCAAAATACTTTTTAAATCCAGGAAGTAATACTATATATCCAGCAAATGCTGAAAAAAACGAGGCGATTGTTGCAATGTAAATTGCATACATATCATCAATTTTTAAAACTTTTGTTACAATTAGTAATCCGCCTACAATAATAATAATACGAATAACTTGCTCCACTACAATACTAATAGAACTCGGCAACATGTCTTCATATCCTTGAGTATATCCACGACTTATTGCTAAGGCAGGAATCACTAATAGTGAAGGTGCAAGTATTTTTAGTGTTAATGCGACTTCCTCTGGGTCATAAACTTTTACTTGCATGAAGTTTACAACTAAATCTGTACCAAAGAATAGGAGTACAAATATTGCAGCGCCTAGAATACTGATTAAAATAACTGAGTACTTGAAGGTTCTATTTACCATAGTAAAATTATTTTCAGTTCGGTATTTAGCAACAATCTTACTCACCCCTATTGGGAATCCCACTAGTGTAACTTGAATAAAAAAAGCGTACTGTACATAACTAATTCCATATATTCCCATAGCTTCTGTGCTAAGTAATGCATTCATTGGAATTACATATAATATTCCTAGGGCTTTTGTAATGAGTAGGCCAATTGTGGCTACTTTTGCACCCTTAATTAATTTATTTTCCATAATTGCCCTCCAACACTAATATTCTATCATATTTTAGGCTATTTTAAAAGATTTTAGTTGTTGTTAAATAGTTAGATTTAAGTTTATATTAATAATACTTATTTAATGTAGTATAATAGTAAAAGAAGGTGATTAAATGATAAAAATTAAAAACTTAGAAATTAAAAGAGGAAGCTTTATCTTAATAGCTGGTCCATGTTCTGTTGAATCAAGAAAACAAATATTTGATATTGCTAAAAACATTGGTAATGAAATAGATGTTTTTAGAGGAGGTGCTTTTAAACCAAGAACTTCTCCTACTTCATTTCAAGGCCTTGAAAAAGAAGGAATTGATTTATTAGTTGAAGTAAAAAAACAGTTTGAAATTCCTATTATTTCAGAATTGATGAACATAGAAGATTTAAAATATTTTAATGATGTTGATATAATTCAAATAGGTGCGAGAAATATGCAAAACTATCCTCTGCTTAGAGCGGTTGGAAAAATCAATAAACCAATACTTTTGAAGCGAGGAATAGGGAATACAATAGATGAATTAATTAAAGCTAGTGAATATATTAGTAGTGAAGGAAATGAGCAGATTATTTTATGCGAGCGTGGAATTAGAACTTTTGAAAACTCTACGAGATTTACATTAGATTTAAGTGCAATTCCAGTTATTAAAACTCTTTGTGATTATCCTGTGTTTGTGGATCCATCTCATGCAGCAGGAAGAAAAGATTTAGTAATTCCTCTTAGCAAAGCTGCAAAAGCGGTGGGTGCAGATGGTTTAATTATTGAAGTACATAATGATCCTGCTAATGCATTAAGTGATAATTTACAACAACTTGATTACAGTTTATTTAAAGAATTAATTTCAGAATTAGAGAAGGTGATTAGATGAAAGACTTAGAAAAAATTAGGTCACAAATTGATTGGATTGATAGAGACATTATGGCAGGTCTTGATAAACGCTTCGAACTTGTAGAAAGAATTAGGGAAATAAAGATTCAAAATGGGATGAGTATTCTTGATAAATCAAGAGAAGATATAATTCATCATTATATTGAATTAAGTACAAAATATGAAAATGAAATAAAGGCAATATATGAAGAAATTATGAAGCAATCTAGGAACTTACAAGATGAATAAATACGGTCTTATCGGTAAAAAATTAGAATACTCTTTTTCTAAAATTATTCATGAATATTTGATTGAAGAATTTAATATAGATGCAAGCTATAATTTAATTGAGACAGATAATCTAGATTTATCACTTATAAACAGCTACAAAGGGCTTAATATAACAACACCATATAAGCAGGATATTGTTAAATATATTAATGATAATTCTGGAATTGGTGTTTGTAATGTTGTTTATAAAAGTCAAGGATATAACGTTGATATTGATGGT
>JBKEBI010000001.1:0-3160 GCA_047973085.1 Bacilli bacterium
TAGATTGTCGACATCTAGTGTTAAACGAGCTACTGAAGAACTTGCTAAGTATGGGTTTTTGAAGGTTGAGAATAGGTATCGTAAAAATGGGGGTAAGAGTAGTAATTTGTATTATGTACTGAAATAGATTATGTGAAGTATTGTTCGATAAATGGCATAAATACTGCAAATTAAGTAAAATTACTTAACATAATAATTAGTTGAATTTATACGAAAAATTAAATTTTAAATATAGAATATCACATGTTTAGGAACATTCGTACTGATTTCTCACTTTTTATGAAAATTATTATAGTTTTAATTTCGTTTATAAACTTAAAACTCATAAATATTATGTGAAGAAATCAAGTATAAATATCACCTAAGCTCTGCTTTATATTAATAGTACTGTACATAACTTATTTCAGCACATAATACAAATTATACAAAGCTTGTCATAATTTGTATGTGATTTCAAAATAAAATTGATGTTAAATAGTTAAAAAAAGAAGATAGACACAACAACGCAATCGGTGTATCTATCTTCTGGACTAGGGTATGGTTCACAGTGACCTATGAAAGAACTATATAAGTTTAAATATAATATATTAATATGAAAAAGGAATTGTTATTAGATTTTATATATTACTAAATATCAATATATAGTTCAATTTAAAACTTTTACAAATTGAGTGAACAAGAAAGTTAAGTGTATCTTGGCTAGTTGCGAAAAAGCACAACAGCAAAACTAAAGATAATGAGAATACGGTAATAATTCATTTTTCATATTATTTTTCAAAGAAATCACTTCTTGTTCTTAAAGATTGTTTAACAGCTGTTACAACGTCAGAAATAACACGAGTTTATAATTTTATTGAGAGTGTGGAGCTATTAGATCCCTATAAATAAAATCTATAGCGAAATTAAACAGAGATAGCGTTAGTCCAAATATGTATTTTTCATATTTAGCTATGAAAATTGAATTGTAAATATGTAAATTATATTAAATATTACATATAGTATATCAATTATTACATCAAGTAAAATTCAATATATTTATATGTTATAATTTTCAAAAAACAAATCTAAGAAAGGAGTAGAATTATCTTAAGGATATATCGAATTAAATTCTTGATAATAATACGATATATAACGGAAAATAGTCTTAATAGAAGTGTGCAACATAGTGAAGTAGAAAAAAATAGAATAGAGGGGATATAATGAATAAACGAAAAAATACAAAAAGTATAGTGAGTTTTACTCTTGTTTGTGCTTTAGCTTTTCCTACTAATCCAATACTTGCAAATGAGTATAGTAATAGTAGTACAGAAGGTGTTGTTATAGCCAATAATACGAGTGGTTCAGCAGTTGAAATTGAAAAAACAGGTTTATTACCAGTTTTAAGCTTAAGTGAAAGGATAACAAAAACATACTTAATTTGTGAAGACATTACTATAAATAATAATGTTGACGAATATGACACAATTAACTTCAAGGGATTAAATTATCTTGACTATACAGGTGAAAACTTTTATTGTTCGCTAAATATTTACAGTGATATAAACCTACAGGAAAAAATTTATGAAACTGAAATTTCAAGTTATTTTCTAAACCAAAGCAACTACCAAGTTAATATTCCACAATTAGGCAGAGAAGCAGGAAATGTATATATTACATTCCAATATCCAAATAAAGAAGTGTCAGATACTATAGCAGTGAAATACAATGCAGAGCTAACAACTGGCACATTAAATGAAGCCAATATTTCGGTAGTTAACAATTTTAATGGCAGTAGTAACTTAATTGCTATGTCACTTGTTAATCTAAAAGTAGACGATACGATAAAAGTATATACACTTTCAAATGATGTTTATACATTAATTGCATCTGGAAAAGCTACTTGGGACTCAAAAGCGACAATTAATTTAACATTGCCAAATAGTACATCAACATTGTATATATCAAATACAAGTTTGGGTTATGCAGAGTCTGAAAAATTAGAATTACAAATTGAGGATGCTAAGATAACAACATTTGGAACAGGTAATAGCGACATTCCAGAGCCGAAACTAAATATTTTAAATAATCTGGGTAAAGATTATTTATCAGTTTCTAATGTTCCAAATAATACAGTTATAACTGTTTATGCAGATGAAAATAAAACAACTAAGTTACAATCAACTACAATTAGTGGAAGTGGTCAATTAAGCTTAACTAATGTTGGAAACTATAATCAAATTTATGTATCGTTAAGAGTTCCAAATAAGTTGGAAAGTGAGGTTATACCAGTTGCAGTTAGTGAAGCGAATCAAACGTCATTAACTTATGATAAAATAGATATTTCAAACAACTCTGGTGTAAATGACTACATAAACCTATCAAATTTAATGTATACAGATGAATCAGATAAGTCTACAACAGTAACAATGACTGTGTATGGAAATGCAACAAAAACAACAACTTTATACACAGGAAGTGTGTCGTATACTTACACACAAGGAAATAAAGATTATTCTGTAAGTATGGGCAATAAATTAGGACAAACGAATGGTACTGTTTATGTGACTTTTAAGTATCCTACAAAAACAGAGTCAAATGTAATACCTATTAGTTATGAAGCAGAAAAAACAAGTACAAATATTGAAAAAAGTGATGTTTCATTAGAAACACGATACACAGGAACAAGTAACGTTGTATATGTAACAGCAACTAACTTAAATCAAGGTGACATAGTATATGTATATAAAAAATTAGCAAACGGAACATATACATCAGTTACAAATACAACTGCAGGAAGCACAGGAATTGCAACAGCTTCGTTTACAAAACCAACAGATGCTGAAACGCTTGGATTTACTGTAAAAAGAGTAAATCAATACGAAAGTACAGTAAAAGTTGATTTAGCAATACCAGTAGCAGAAACTACAACGTTTGGAACAGTAAATAGTGATTTCCCAGAACCAGTATTGGTAGCAAGAGATTTAACAGGTTCAGACAGATTAGAAGTGTCTGGAGTTGGTACAGGGACAGTAGTAACTGTATATACAAATAGTACTAAAACAACTAAATTAACATCAGCAACAATTAATACAAGTGGTAATATTAGTATTAGTAATATTAAGAGCTATACAAATCTTTATGTAACTTTTAGAGCTCCTAATAAGTTTGAAAGTGAAGTAAA
>JBKEBI010000056.1:0-2442 GCA_047973085.1 Bacilli bacterium
AAAGGAGGTATTATGCAGTATTTAGAGGTTGGTAAAGATATAGTGATTAGTGAGAGTGCTTACTCAACAATTGTTTACTATGCGGTTTCAGAAATTGAAGAAGTTTTAATTTCAAAATTTAATAGAAAAGAAATAACAGAGCGCCAATTACGTCAGTTAGTTTCTTTAGAACTTACTGATTATGGTGTGGAAATTAATATTAATGTTGAATTGTGTTTTGGATATAACTTAGAAGATATTTGCAAAAAAATTCAGCAAAATGTTATTGATATGGTTGAACAAAATATTGGGTATAAACCAGCATGTGTAAATATTCATGTAGTTAAAGTTTCTACTTGTTAATGATTGAGCATTAGCTTAATCATTTTTTATGAGTAGAATTGATTGGAGGAATTGTGTTAAATAGAATAATATGCTCTGTTATAGGGGCAATTTTCATTGCAATAGGTATTGCAACAATTATTACGTTAAATTATGGAATGCCATCTTTTGATACATTTGTACTAACAATTTCTAATTTTACTGGGCTAACATATACAACAGCATTAAGATTAGTACAATTATCAATATTTATTATTCTTGTAGTTTTAAAACGTTATTTTTCGCTTACATGGACAGAGTTATTTGTATCAGTTATATCTGTAGTAGTAGTAACAATTTTTATTGATGTAGTACTACAAACTTTTATAGGTAGTCTTGAAAAAAATATAGCGTGGTTAATAATTGGATTTATTTTTTATGTTTATGGAATAACTTTACTTGTTCAATCTGATATTTTCCTTGCCCCAAATGATAAAATATTAACTGCAATTAGCCATAGGTCAAAACATACATATGCCTTTTATAAAGTTTTAAGTGATATATTAATGCTTGTATTTTCGTTAATTGTTGTGTGGCAAATGGGCTATGATATTAGTATTTCACTAGTTTCTATATTCTTAACATTTTTTACAGGTATTTTTGTTGGGTTATTTAGCAAATTAAATAATATAGTAATAAATAAATTAAAATAGATAGAAATATCAACTGTTTGATATAAGTTAGATTATCAAAACAGTTGATATAGTATTGAGTAATTATTAATTATTTGATATGGAATTTAATTTTTCAAAATCAATAGACATGGTTTTTAATCTATTAAGAGTTGCAGTAATGGTTACTTCTAACTCATCACCTTTATTAACACTCATAATGAAATCTTTTGGAACTGAAAATGTTTGTGTTAAATTATGTTCTTTGCAATACATTTCAACCTGAAATGATTCTATACCACTTCATCGACATGAGGAGTGAATATCCTTAATTACTGCTTTTGAGCTACCTACTTCTTTTGTAGAAAATTTTAGGATTAAAATAAATATAATTATTAACCCAGATATTGCTAAAAATACCATCATAATTATCACCTTCTTCTACATTTATTATACTATTATCTGAAATGACTTTCCAACATTATACAACTTAATATGATATAATTAGTTTGAGGTGATAATTATGTTTATATATGATAAGTTAGAGCTTGCAACAGAAGTAAAGAAGTGTTATGAACATAATGGCAAAATATATGCTATTTTGAACAATACTGTTTTCTATCCAGAAAGTGGAGGCCAAAACAGTGATGTAGGAACTATAGGAACTGCTAATGTGTTAAGTGTTTTTAAGTACGAAGAAGATATTCTCCATGAGATAGATGGTGTAGTTAGTGGAGATGTATATTGCAAAGTAAATGAAACTGTAAGATATAATAATTCTCTATTACATACTGCTCAGCACTTGTTTAGTGCTATTTTTGAAATGAGTGGTTATGATACAACATCTTTTTCCATGAAAGGTAATTATTTTACCATTGATATAGTTGAAAAATTAAATCGCCTAGAGTTAGATAAATTTGAAAATAAAATTAATGATTGTATACGAAAAGGAAATAGGGTTGAAGGAAGGTATTACAATCATGAAATAGATACTGATATTAATATCAGCAACACATTATATGAAGTTGATAAAATTCGTCTTGTGATTATTGAAAATATTGAGAAAAATATTTGTGGTGGAACTCATGTTGAAAATATTAGTGAAATTAAATACTTAAAAATTATAAAGTTTAAATACAGTGGTAATAAAACTAGGGTTGATGTAATGATTGGTTCTGATGCAATTAATTATATCAATAATAGTTATAATATCTACTATGATATAGTTAAGTTAATTAATCAAAATGATGTTGATACATATAGTTATATAGAAAGTAAACTAAAGGAAAATAAAAAAATTGGGAAAAAGTTGCAGAAATTGGAAAAGAGTTTATTAAATGATAAAAAGTGATTATGTTAAAGAAATTGTTAATAATGCTTATGAAAAGCAAGTCTATTTAACAAGTTTTTTAACTCTAAAAGAACAGGAAGAACTTATTTATATGTGTGGAAATAAGTTAAATGTTAGTTT
>JBKEBI010000057.1:0-26496 GCA_047973085.1 Bacilli bacterium
TTTAAAGTTATCAGCATATGCATATGCTGTAAGTGAAGAGAATGCTACTGGTGGGGTGATTGTAACAGCTCCAACATGTGGAGCATGTGGAGTACTTCCTGCTGTATTGTATTACTATAAAAATGACTTAGGTTTTGACAATGAAAAACTTATTAACGCTTTAAAAATTGCTGGTATTTTTGGAACGCTTGTTAGAGAAAATGCTTCAATTTCAGGAGCGGAAGCGGGCTGTCAAGCAGAGGTAGGAACTGCAACTTCAATGGCGGCTGCAGCAATAACTTATTTAAATCTCGAAAGTCCAACAATTATACAATTAGAATCTGCAGCTGAAATTGCAATGGAGCATAACTTGGGACTTACTTGTGATCCTATTTTAGGTTATGTGCAAATACCATGTATTCAAAGAAATGCTGTTGGTGCAATTAAAGCAAATACAGCAGCTAAAATTGCTCAATTTACTTCTGATATGGAAGTTGTAGATTTTGATACCATTACTAAGGTAATGTATGAAACTGGAAAAGATATGAATGCAGGGTATCGTGAGACAAGTACTCTTGGGCTTGCAAAATATTTTGATGTGAAATAGTTGAGGTTTCTCAACTATTTTCCAATATAACAAAGGTATTTGAAAGGAGGATTATTATATGAAAATGGTATTGATTGACGGGACAAATTTACTTTTTAGATCATACTATGCAACTGCAGTAACAGGTAGGCTTATGCGAAATTCTAAAGGGATGCCAACAAATGCTTTATTTGGTTTTGTTAATATGATAAATAAAATTAGAGATGAAGAGCAAGCTGATTATTATATAGTAGCATTAGATGAAGGAAAAACATTTAGACATGAGTTATATCAAGACTATAAAGGTCATCGTAGTGCAACCCCAGATGAGTTAATTGTGCAGCTACCATATGCTAAACCTATTATGGAAGGGCTCGGAGTAAAGTGGCTTACGGCAAAAAATTATGAGGCTGATGATATAGTTGGAAGCCTAGCAACCCAGTATAAAGATCAGATGGAAATTGTTGCTGTAAGTAGTGATCAAGATTATTTACAACTAGTGGATAACAGTGTAACTGTTAAACTGCTAAAGAGTAAGGACTATATATATTATGATTGTGAACAACTTGAGAAAGATTATCATCTAAAACCAAAACAAATAATAGATTTAAAAGCTTTAGAGGGAGATAAAAGTGATAATATTCCTGGTGTATCAGGTATTGGAGCTAAAACTGCGATCAAATTAATTAGTGAGTATGGAAGCTTAGAAGGTATATATGAAAATATTGATAATATTAAAGGTAAGTTACAAGAGAAGTTAATTAATGACAAAGAAAATGCTTTTTTTTCAAAAGAGTTAGTTACAATTTATAAAGATTTAGATTATAGTTTAAATGATATTTTTGTAGAATCTGATTTAAATAAATTAAAAAATGTATATAAAGAATTAGAGTTTAATTCATTTCTAAAAAAACTTAATATTGAAAATTCTCCAAAAATTAGTTTTGAATATAAATATAATATTGAAAAAGTTCTTGAAGATGGAGCTTTTGTTTACTTTGACTTCTTTGGAATTCATAAGCATGAACTAAAACTACTTGGAGTTGCAATTAAAAATTCAAAAGGGTCTTACTATATTAAGAATGATGATTTAGAAGATTTGAATCAAATATTTAACTATAACATCAGAACTTATGATTATAAAACTGCTCACTACTATCTATACAGTTTATATGGGAAAGAATTAAAGTGTGACTTTGATTTTAATCTTGCTTTTTACTTATTAGATAAAAGAGGAAAAGAGTTATGTGATTACGTTAATACTTATGATTTTGACTATGAGTTAAAAAGTGATGAAGAGCTATATGGAAAAGGTGTAAAATATTGTGAACCAGATTATGATGATCTAAGTATTGCAAGTGTTTTAAAAGTAGAATTTATGAATACAGTTTTTAATAAAGTGGTAGAGGAATTAAAATTAATGGAACTTACTTCTTTATTTACTGATATAGAAATGCCTTTATCAAGTATTTTATCTAAGATGGAGTTTGAAGGTATTAGTGTTGATTCAACGTTTTTGAAAGAAATGAGTAAAGAAGTAAGTGAGCAAATCAATAACATTGCTATGGAGATTTATCAGCATATTGGATATGAGTTTAATATCAGTTCTTATAAACAACTTGGCAAGGCTTTATTTGAAGATATGAAAATTAAATACCCTTTAAAACATAGAGAAAATACTTCATACAAAACAAGTGTAGAAATACTTGAAAAAATTATAGATGAACATGAAGTAATAGGTAAGATTTTAGAGTATCGAACACTTAGCAAATTAAATTCTACATATTTAGAAGGGTTACAAGTTCATATAAAAGGTGATGGAAAGATTCATACGATTTTTAATCAATCTCTTACAACAACTGGTAGAATAAGTTCTCTTGATCCTAATTTACAAAACATACCAGTAAAAACAGATATTGGAAGAAAAATTCGCAAGGCGTTTATTGCAAGCGAAGATAATATATTATTGGCCTTTGACTATTCACAAATAGAGCTTAGAGTGCTTGCTCAACTATCTGCTAATTTACCATTGATAGAGGCATTTAATAGCGAAGTAGATGTTCATACTAAAACAGCAAGTGATATTTTTGAGGTTCCAATTGATTTTGTAAATGATGATATGAGGAGGAAAGCAAAGGCTATTAATTTTGGAATTATTTATGGTATGAGTGAGTATGGACTGAGTAAAAGTATTGATGTAAATGTGTTTGAAGCTAAAGAATTTATAAAAAAATATTTTGATACTTACAGTGGGATAAAAACATATTTAGATAGTATTGTTAGTGAAGCTACAATTCATGGATATAGTAGAACATTGTTTAATCGTATTAGATATATTGCAGAGCTTAAAAGCAATAACAGAATGCAAAGACAGCTAGGTGAAAGGCTTGCTATGAATACTCCTATTCAAGGAACAGCAGCCGATATAATAAAAATTGCTATGATAAAAGTTGATGAAGAATTTTCTAAGAATAATATTAGTTCAAAAATGATTCTCCAAGTTCATGACGAATTAATTTTTGATTGTAAAATCGATGAAATGGAAAAGGTTGTGGAGATTGTTACAGAGTGTATGAGAAGTTCTCATTCTATAAATAATATAATAAATAATTTTGAAGTTGATTTAAAAGTAAGTTGTGGTCAAGGTCAAAATTGGTTTGAAGCAAAGTAGGTGAGGTTATGCCAGAATTACCAGAGGTTGAAACAGTAAAGAATACTTTACTTAAGTTTTTAGTTGGGAAGTCTATTACTGATGTTGAAATTAAATATGGAAAAATTATTAGAGATATAGATTTGGATGTATTTAAAAAGAAAGTTACTAATCAAAAGATTAATGATATTAAAAGAATAGGCAAATATTTAATTTTTATTTTAGATGATTATGTGCTTATTAGCCATTTACGTATGGAAGGTAAATATTTTTATCGTAGGGAGTGTTTTATTGATAAGCATGATCATATTTGTTTTAAGTTAGATAATAACATGTGTTTAATATATAATGATACTAGAAAATTTGGAACTATGAATTTAGAAGCTATTTCTAATTATAATGAAGTTGATTACTTAAAAAAATTGGGATATGAGCCTTTTGATGAGAAGTTAAATGCAGAATATTTATTCGATAAATTACATAAAAAATCAATCGCAATTAAAACTGCACTGCTAGATCAAACAGTAATTAGTGGGCTTGGTAATATATATGTAGATGAAGTTTTATTTTTAAGTAAAATATTACCTACTAGGAAATGTTGTGAACTTGTAATGGACGATTTTGATAAAATTGCTAATGCTTCCAAAATTGTAATAAAAAAAGCAATTGAAGAAGGTGGAACTACAATAAAAACTTTTAGTGCAAGTGAAGGGGTACATGGGAAATTTCAAAATAGTTTAAATGTACATACCAAAAAAAAATGTGGTTTTTGCAGTAATGAAGTAATTAAAGTTAAAATTAATGGTCGTGGAACATATTATTGTAAAAATTGTCAGGAGTGATTTTTTGTGAAAATAGCAATTACTGGTACAATAGGTAGTGGGAAGTCAACAGTTATATCTTATATTAAAGATAAAGGATATAAGGTTTTTGATTGTGATGAATATGCCCATGAATTACTTAGAAGAAAAGATGTTATTAAATTAGTTACTAAAGAATTTGATTGTTTAGAAAATGGAGAAATTTCAAGAAAAAAATTGGGAAGAATTGTTTTTAATGATGATGAAGCTTTAAATAAATTAAACTCAATAATTCATCCATTAGTTAGAGAAAAAATTCTTACTCTAGAATCACCAATATTTGTAGATATTCCTCTTTTATTTGAAGCTAAAATGGAAAACTTATTTGATAAGATTATTACTGTTGTTGCAGATAGAGATACAATCATTAAAAGGTTACTAGTTCGTGATAATATGAGTAAAAAAGATGCCATTAGAAGAATGACGTTACAAATTGATGAAAATATAAAGAAAAATGGTAGTGATTATGTTATAATTAATGATAGTACGTTAGAAAAATTATATAGCGAAGTAGAACTAGTTTTAGGAGGGATTGGATGTTAAATAGCAGTTCAAAATATCAAGTTATAAAAAAAGGTTTAGTTAGTAATGGGGATTATATTTTAGTTTCAAAATATTATCAACCAGTAATTGGTCCTGTTGCTACATTAATTTATGTTAATTTTTTAAATGAAGTAGTTGATAAAAATGAAAGTATAGAAAATTCAATTAGTAAGTTACAAGTATACTTAAACACGAATATAGATAAAATATATTATGCTTTGAAAATATTGTCAAAAGCTAATTTGATTGAAGTATATAAGTCTAACGATGATGAAAAGTTTATCTTTGAAGTTAACAAACCATATTCAAGTGAAGAGTTTTTTGCTAATAGTAATTTGTCTAATCTGCTACTTAAGCAAATAGGAGAACAGTTATATGAAGAGTTAAAAGTAAGTGATGCAGAAAAAAACTTTAACTTATCAAACTATTCAAAATTAAATGTTACTAAAGACATAGAAATCAAACAAAATAATGATAGTCCATATCACAAATATTTTAGGAGCTTAAAATTATCAAACTCAGAAGAAGAAATAGAAGAATTGGTTAATGTTTCTAAGTATAATAAATTAACTAAAATTGAAATAGAAACAATTCTACCAATATGTAAAACAGAATCTCATCTAAATCTTAAGAAATTTAGCCAAGCAATTAGGGTAATAAAGGAAAATTCAGATGAAGATACAAATTTTGAAACGATAAATAACAAAGATGATATAGTTGTTGTTTTTGATAAATACAATAGTGAATTATTTTTATCTAAACTTAGTAATGGAAGAAGTTTGACTAATTCAGAGCGTATTTTAATTGATGATTTGAGAACTAAATATAAGCTGGTAGATCCTGTTATTAATGTATTGATTGATTATGTACTGTTAATTAATGATAAAAACTTAAATAGAAACTTTACTTTAGCAATTGCAGCAAATTGGTCTAGAAAAAACTTTACTACTTCAACACAAGCGATGGATTTTGTTAGAGAATACAATAAGAAAAAAAATAGAACACTTACTGATACTGAAGGTAATATTGTACCAGAATGGTTAAATAAAGATTTAGAAGAAAGTGTTGAAGAAAAAACAATTCCAAATCAAATAGTAAAAGATAGTATTTTGATTGATGATAAAAATGCAATTTTAGAAGAAAAAAAATTAGATATATCAAAAGATAAAAATACTAATCATGAAGTAGAGGAAGCATTCGATATTTTTTCAAATTTTGAAGGAGTTTAATTTATGAAAAAAGCTACTGAGTTTAATAATTTTGATGTTGATAGCGTGAATGAAATTTTAATGAAAAAATTCAGTGATAAAATGATGGATTCAAAATTTTTTACATATGCAAATTCACTTAAGCATAAAGATTGTTATTTATATATTAGTGAAATTGAGCATGCTATTTTAGAACATAGCAATTGTAGTGACTGTAAAAGTTTAACTTCTTGTAAGAATTTAATTAAAGGTCATTGTTATGACTTAAAAAATGATAATAATAATATTGTGGAATATTATGTAGTTTGCAGTAAATTAAAAGAAGTTGAATATTTAAAAAATATTTTATTCTTTGGAGAAAATAAAGAAGAAAATGATATAAAAGTTCACTCTGAATTTTATCGTGATGATGTAAGAAAAGATGTTATTGAATATATCAATACAATTATTGAAGAAAATGATATTTCTAAAAAAGGTATATATTTATCAGGTTCCTTTGGTACTGGAAAGAGTTATATTATGAGCTTACTTACTAAAAAACTTGCTCAAAATGGTTATAAATGTGGTTTTGTTTATTTCCCAGAATTATTAGTTGAACTAAAAAAAGAATTTAATGAAAATTCACAAAGTCTACTTGATAAAATAAAGGTTTTAGATGTTCTTATAATTGATGATATAGGATCAGAAAAAGTTAGCGAGTGGTCAAGAGATGAAGTTCTTGGAACTATTCTACAATATAGAATGGACAATAATTTATTTACATGCTTTACGAGCAATTATACCTTAAAAGAACTTCTAAAACATTATAATAAAGATAAAGAATTAATAAAAGCAAATAGAATAATTGATAGAATAAATTTTTTAACTACTTCTTTTAAATTAATAGGTAAAAACTATCGAAATGAAAAATCACTATAGCATGGCTAAGTGATTTTATTTTTATAATAGTCAAAAACTATTTTATTTATATCTGACAAAATGTATTCATTATCTATTCCAATATTTGTAAAGATACAAATACTATATGGACTATTTTCAAATACAATTCCAGCTGAATTTAAAGCATTTTCATAAGTTCCATATTTTTGAATTGCTAATTTATGATTATTTAAATTTAAATAATTATCAGGTTCTGCCTCTCCTAAATCTTCAATTAATGTTTCAAATTTTGACTGATTATTATATAAGTATAACAAAACGTCATTTATATAATTAGCATTTAATACATTTTCACTAAAGAATACTTCGTCTTGTTGCGTGTCACTATAATCAGTTGCAAGAATTTTAAAGGCCTCCCAACCTCCCAAATTTTCAAAAAGAATATGTCCAGCACTATTATCAGAATGTAAAATCATATTATGCAATAATATTTCTACAGAAATTTGATCACCAAAATTGTAATTTTCTGCAATAGGTCCACCATATTCATAGTGATATTCACTAAATGTAAGTAAAGTATCTAATTCTATTGCATTGTCATTAATCATTTCGTAGTAAATCATTGCAAGTGGTAGTTTGTAGACACTAGCTGCTATGTAATTTAATTCTGAATTTAATTCATAATATTCATTTTCTTCATAATTTGTAATATAAATCCCAACGTTATCCGTGCTAATGTTGTTATTGGTTAAATAATTAGTTATTAGTTTCTCCAACTCCTTATTAAACTGTTCAGGTTCATTTTCAACATTGCTGGATAGATTTTCGGTTTTAGTAATAATGCTACTACCAATTTCATTTGAAGTAAAATTCCTTAAAAGTAGTAAAAATAATGATAAAATCATAATAATTATAATTCCATACAATAATTTTTTCATAATATACCCCCATATTTTTTTCATAATATACTCTTCATGTATTTTATTATATACATACTACTTAAAATTAAATTAAAAAAACATCCAAAATGAATGTTTTTATTGTAATACACGTTCAAGTGTTGTATAGTTTGTAAGCATTATTTCATAGTATCTCATTCCATTTTCATAGTTTTCAACTGATTGTACTTCAGCCAAATCAAAATAATTTTGTGAAGAAGGGTCAGTTGTTGAAATACTTAATGAGTTTTCAATTGTTATATAGTTACTTATTTCGTCCATATACTCATCATTTTCAATGTTTAAATATATATTTTCAATATAATGAATTTTAAGAACATTTAACTCAAGACTATCAGAAACAATCATATTATTAATTGTGTTTGAACTTATTGCTTCAATACTTGCATATAAAGAATCAAGATCAAACATAAGAGCATCAAAATTCTTTTCAAAGTATTCTTTTTTAGAAGGCATAGCATCAATTAAGAAGTTATAAATTTCAGTGCTTACATTTTGCATTTCAATAGGGCTTAACCAAAACATCTCTAATTCATGATTAGTATTTAAAACAGTTTTGATGTTAGAATCAACAACCTGTCCATTATATGAAAGACCCATATTTTTCTCAACAGTACTTATATCTGCGTTCTTAGTACTGTCTAAAAGTGGAATATCTTCGCTTTTTGTGTCGGAAACAAGTTCGTCCAATACAACAGTGTCTTTTGAACTTTTACCATTATAAATGAACATGTCGGCTTCTAAAACGCTATTTAGCACTTCTGGATAATCTTTAAAAGAAAATGTATTGGGATCCCTGACAATATATTCAAAATTGTCAGAATCTTCAAGATTAAATTCGTTAGTATTATCATAAATTGAATAGGCATTAACATATTCTTGACCGATTGACTCTAAAATAAATTTTTGAGCGTAGTTAGTTGTATATATGGTCAGTTCATCTTTATTGTTTATTTCAGAACAACCAGTACTTAATATGATTATAAATAGAGATAAAACAATATATAATTTTTTCATAATATTCACTTCCTTTTTTTAGGTACTTCATCAATAGTTATTTTTCGAAATGGATGGCATTTAAGGTATCTTTTAACCGCAAGAAATCCCCCATATATTATTCCGTGTGTTATAATTGCTTCTTTTGCATATTCTGAACAAGTTGGGTAGAAATTACACCTTCTTGGACTCATTGGACTTATATATTTTTGATAGTAGTTAATAAAAAACAAAGCTAGTTTTTTCATTATATCATCTCCCAAATCCAATTACGTTAATAATTATATCATTATCTAATGAATAAGTCTATTATAAATAGTTTTGTGTAACTAATTATATAAAAAATTAAAATATTTACAATGGTTTTTATATGTGGTATAATATTTAGGTGGTCCAGTAGTGTAGCGGTTAACATTCCTGACTGTCACTCAGGAGATCGCGGGTTCGATTCCCGTCTGGACCGCCATGCGGGTGTAGTTTAATGGTAGAACCTCAGCCTTCCAAGCTGATTGTGAGGGTTCGATTCCCTTCACCCGCTCCATTTTATGATTAACTAGGGTATTTCCTAGTTTTTAAATACTATTATTTGGTAAATATATTGAAAATAGTAAAGTTAAATGCTATAATGAAGTTGATTTAAAGCTTAATATAAAAATAGTAGCAGAAGCTACTTTTTTAATAAAATTAAATATGAGGTGAAGGTATGAAATTATTTATTGATACAGCAAATATAGAAGAAATTAAATTAGCTAGTGACTTAGGAGTAGTATGTGGTGTTACAACAAATCCTAGTCTTATTGCAAAAGAAGGAAGAGATTTAAAAGAAGTAATTGAAGAAATTGTTAGTATAGTTGATGGACCTATTTCAGCAGAGGTTAATAGTATGGAAGCAAATGGGATGTATGAGGAAGCTATGGAATTAGTAAAGTTACATGAGAATATTGTAATTAAAATTCCAATGTGTATGGAAGGGTTAAAAGCAGTAAAAATGCTTAGTAGAGAAGGTATTAAAACTAATGTAACACTAATTTTTAATGCAAATCAAGCTTTACTTGCTGCTAAGGCTGGTGCAAGCTATGTTTCTCCATTTGTTGGACGCTTAGATGATATCAGTAGTAATGGTATGGATCTTATTTCAACAATTGCAGATATGTTTTCAATCCATAATATTGAAAGTGAAATAATTTCTGCAAGTATTAGACATCCAGAACATGTTATCTCGAGTGCACTAGCTGGAAGTGATATTGCTACAGTTCCATATAATGTCATTTGTCAAATGATAAAACATCCATTAACTGATATTGGAATTGAAAAATTTATTAAAGACTATGAAGATTCAAAAAAATAATTCTTATTTGCAATTAACTAAAAAAAGTTCTCAAATTTTATTGAGAGCTTTTTTAGTATTATATATTTATTATACTTTTTGTTTCATTAGAAAATATTACTGAATTTTTGGTTACATCAATAACACTTTTTTTTAAGCTAGACAAGTTATTTTCTCTAATATTTATAAAATATGTAAATTTATCAAGATAATTTTTATCAAGAACTTCTAATTCAAATTTTGAAAGTAAGTTATCAATTGAATTAATGTACGTAAAATCAAATGTTATTTCTAATTGAATTGAATCAAAATATTCAACAAATTCAGAATTGCTGATTGATTCCATTGCTGAATTACTGTATGCTCTAACAAGCCCACCTGCTCCAAGTTTAACTCCACCAAAGTATCTTGTTACAACACATAATACATTATCTAATTCATTTTTAATTAATGCTTGTAAAATAGGGTATCCCGCAGTTTTTGCTGGTTCACCATCATCACTACACCTTTGAATGTTACCATTATTTATTATATAAGCATAGCAATTGTGTGTTGCATCACTATATTTTTTTCTTAATTCTTGTAAGTTTTTTAAAGCGTTTTCATTACTATTTATAGGTACTAAAGTACAAATAAAACGACTTTTATCTATTTCTATCTCAGTAATTTTTGTTTTTTTAATTGATTTACTCATGGAAACCTCCTATAATAGATAATGTACTATTAAATATTATATAGTATATTATTAGAAAAGTAAAATTAGAAATGAGGTAATTATGAAAAATAAAATAGGAATTATTTGTGATAGTACTTCATATCTTGATAAAGAATTTATTGAAATACATGATATTAGTATTGTAAATCTTAGCATTAATATTAATGGAAATTCGTATAGAGATATGATTGATATTGATAATACATTATTATTTAAGATGATGAATGATAAAATGTCACTAACAACGTCACAACCATCACCAGAACAATTTTTGAATGCGTATATAGAAAAATCAAAAACTTATGATAAAATAATTTGTTTAACTATTTCTTCTGGACTTAGTGGTACGTATAATAGTGCAAATCTTGCTAAATCAATGTATGATGGAAAGGCAAAGATTGAGGTGATTGACACACTTACTTCAGGAATGGGAATTCGCGCTTGTATTGAAAAAGTTATAGAATCAAATGAAGACGTTTTTTCTAAGGTAGTAGGAAATGTTAAGACTTTTGTAAAAGCAAGCACTACATTTTTAACGATTGATGATTTACAAACTTTGGTAAAAACTGGAAGAATGAAAGTTGCTCAAGCATTAATTGGAAATGTATTAAAGGTAAAGCCGTTACTTACTTTGGATAAAGAAGGTAAAATTGTTGTTTATGATAAAGTTCGTACAACAAAAAAACTTGTTGGTAAATTAGCAAGTATAATTTTAGAGTCTAAAGCTGATAAAGTATATATTGCATATGCTGGAAGTAAGGAAGTATTTGATAAAAACATTGAAATTTTAAAAGAAAGAGTTGGGAACGTTGAACTTATTTTATGTAGTGAAATTGGACCAGTACTCTCAACACATTTAGGAAAAGGGGGCTTAGGTTTATTTTTCACAAAAAATAATGCCTAGTTAATTAATATGAAAAATATTGCAATTTTGTTAGATAGTACATCAGGGCTTACATTAGAAGCATCAAAAGAGTTTGATAACATTTTTATGATTCCACTATATTTTATATTTGGTGATGAATCATATAAAGATGGAATTGATTTGAATGTAAAGGAATTTTTGAAAAAAAGTGAAGAGCTTTATGAAAAAAGTGGTATTTTACCAACAACTTCACAACCTGCAATAGGTGAATGCATTGATATGTATAAAGATATTTTGAAAGATTTTGATGAAATTGTCTACATTACAATCAGTCAAAAAATGTCTGGAACATATCAAAGTGGAGTACTTGCTGCTGAGGAATTTGTTGGAAAGGTTACAGTTATCGATAGTAAGACTACTTCATTTGGAACATACATACCAGGAGTAGTTGCTGCAAATTTAGCTAAAGAAGGTAAAGATGTTGCAGAAATTGTTGAGGTTGTAAATAAAATAATTGAAGAAAGTGAAGTATATTTTGTAGTAAGTGATCTTAAGCATTTACAAAGGACTGGAAGGATTGGAGCTGCTGCTGCAACAATTGGAAATGCTTTACAATTGAAACCAGTTTTGACTATTGCAAATGGGGAAGTTACACAATATGAAAAAGTTAGAAATGTAAAAAAAGCTCATAAGAAAATTGTTTCGTATTTTGAAGAAAAAAATCTTACAGAAAATGATTTAATTTGTATCACAGGGGCAGATGCTGATGAGTATGAAGCTTTTATTAAAGGTGAGGTTTTAAGTTTGTTTCCAAATATAAAAATAATGAGAGAAGATTTATCTCCTGTTATTGCGGTAAATACTGGACCTGGAACAACAGGGTTGTTTGTATTCAAAAATATTTCTGAGTTAAAGGTGTAGTATACACTTTTTTCTTTTTTTATGTTAAAATAACTAAGAGGTGAAAAGTATGAATTTAAAAAGGCATTTTAATGTAGATATAGATATTTGTGGTTTAACAATTGATTCTAGAAAAGTTGAACCAGGGTTTCTTTTTGTATGTGTTGATGGTCTGAATAATGATGGGCATCAATATGCAAAATCAGCTGAGGAAAATGGTGCAGTGTGTATCTTAAGCACTAGAGCTGTGGATGTTGGAGTTAAAAATATTATTGTTAAAGATACTATGAGCTGGTTTTCTAAATTATGTAATGAATTTTACAATTTTCCAACAAAAGATATGAAAATGATTGGAATTACTGGAACTGATGGGAAGACTACTACTACATCAATATTGAATCAAATGCTTGATGACTCTGGATATATTGGAACAAATGGAATTATTTATCAAGATAAAAACTATATGCTTGGTCATACAACTACACCTGAGGCTGATGATTTATTTTCTATTTTACTTGATATGAGAAATAGTGGAGTAAAGTATGTTAATTTGGAAGTGACTTCTCATGCAATTTCTCTAAAACGTACACAAGATGTTGAATTTGATATTTTAGGAATTACTAATGTGACTTCAGAGCATTTGGACATGCACGGGTCTTTAGAAAATTATATTGAGGTCAAAAGATCAATGTTTGATTATGAAGCTGATGTAAAAATTTTGAATGCTGATGATATATATTATGAAAAATTTAAAAGCAGTTTAAAAGAATATATAAGTTATGGAATAAATAATAAGTGTGATTATAGAGCAAAAAATATTGTTAACGATTTAGATTGTCTAAAATATATATTAGTTTTTCAAGGAAAAGAATATAAAGTAAAGGTAAATTTAATTGGTGAATTTAATGTTTATAATACTCTACTAGCAATAAGTATATGTCACAATATGGGATACAGCATTGAAGAATCAATTGAGCGTTTAAGTAAGGTTACTCCAATTGATGGACGAGCTAATTTTATAAATGGGAATCAAAATTTTACTGTTGTTATAGATTTTGCTCATACTCCTGAAGGTGTTAAGCAAATTACAAAATATTTTAAAGACATTGATAAAAATGTTATTGTTGTAATAGGAAGCGCTGGAGATCGAGATAAACTTAAGCGCCCAGTAATTGGGAAAATTGTTAGCGAAAATGCAAATTATGCTATTTTTACAAATGAAGATCCTCGTAGTGAAGATGAGACAAAACTTTTAAAAGATATTGCAGCAGGATGTATAAATAATAATCATGAAATAATTACAGATAGAGAAACTGCTATAAAAAAAGCATTTGAAATTGCTAGGGATGGTGATGTTGTTTTACTGCTTGGAAAAGGAATTGAGAATAGTATAGAATATAGCGATGGTGAAAAGCCTTATAATGAAGAAGCTGTCGCTAGAAAACAACTTATTAATTTAGGATATAAATTAACGTAAACTATTTTATTTTAATAAAAAAAATGTTATAATGATTAAGAGTAGTGGAGGTAGTATAATGGAAAGAAATCTTACAATATTATTTGCAATTGTTGCTGTACTATTAGTTTCAGTTGTATTAATGCAAAGTTCTAAAGCTTCTGATGCATCTAGTGCCTTAACAGGTGGTATGGATTTATTTACAGATAGAAAAGAACGTGGTGTAGAAGTTGTTATTACAAGAATAACATTTGCTTTAGGGGTATTATTTTGTGCTATTGCATTTGTACTTGCATACGTTATTTAAAAAGGCGCTAAGCCTTTTTATTATATTCAGGAGAGTTATATGAAAGAATCGATATTAGAATTATTAGAAAATAAAAATTATACACCAATGACAATTTCAGAAATATTTGATAATTTAGGTTTGAATAGTTCTGACGATTTTCGTATACTATCAAAAAATTTAAATCAGTTAGAAGATAATTACGAAATAGTTAGAAGTAAAAAAGAGCGTTATATGTTGCCAAGTTTTGCGGGTTATTATAAAGGAAAAATTAGAATTAATAAAAAAGGATTTGGATTTCTTATTCAAGAAGGAGAAGATATTTATATTCCCAAAAAATATATTAATGGTGCTTTTAATGATGACTATGTTTTAGTTAAAAAATTGAATTTTAAACGTGGTGAAAAACTAGAAGGTGAAGTTGTAAAAGTTCTTGAGAAAGCTAATAATGTTTTGGTAGGTATTTTTCAAGAAAACAAGGCAACTGGATATGTTATTTTAGATGATAAAAAATTAGGTATTGCTGTTGATGTAAATAAAAATAATAAAAATGGTGCTGTAGATGGATCTAAAGTTATTGTTTCACTTGGAAAAAAGCTTAAGGGAAATAAATATAATGGAGTGATAGAAAAAGTAATCGGTCATAAAAATGATCCAGGTATAGATATTTTAAGTGCAATTTATGCTCATAGTATTGATATAGAGTTCAGTGAGCAAACGCTTGAATATATAAAAGGTATTTCAGAAGATATTACTAAGGATGATTTAAAAAATAGAAGAGATTTAAGAAATGAAATTATTGTCACAATTGATGGTGATGATGCTAAAGATTTAGATGATGCAATTTCTATTGAAAAAAAGAGTAGTGGGAACTATAAACTAGGCGTACATATTGCTGATGTTAGCCATTATGTGCAGGAAGGAACTCCACTTGATGTTGATGCTAGAAGTCGAGGAACTAGTGTTTATCTAGTTGATCGAGTAATACCAATGCTACCTCAATATTTATCAAATAATATTTGTTCACTAAATGAGGATGTTGATCGTCTTACTATGTCTTGTGAGATGGAAATAGATTCAGACGGAAAAATAATTTCTTATGACATTTTCCAAAGTGTAATTAATTCAAAGGCTAGGATGACATATAAAGATGTAAATTTAATTTTAAATAATGATGAAGAAATTATTAATAAATATAAATTCATTGCAGATAAATTTTTCTTGATGAATGAACTTGCTCATATTTTAAGAAAAACTCGTAGTGGAAGAGGGGCTCTTGATTTTGAAATTCCAGAAAGTAAAATTATTGTTGACTCAAATAGCAAGGTTATTGATGTAGTTTTAAGAGAAAGATTTGATGCAGAAAAGTTAATTGAAGATTTTATGATTTTAGCTAATGAAACTGTAGCTAGCCACTTTTTTTATCAAGAATTACCTTTCGTATATCGTGTTCATAGTAAACCAAAAGAAGATAAAATAATTCAGTTTTTAAGAGTTGCAAAAATTATGGGACATGATGTAAAAACAAATCACAATGAAGTTACTAATTTTACAGTTAAAAAAATTCTTAATGAACTGCAAGATGATCAAGGTTATATTTTAAAGACTTTACTACTTAGATCGATGCAAAAGGCAGAATATGATGTTATTAATATCGGTCATTTTGGACTTGCTTCAAAGTGCTATACCCATTTTACTTCTCCAATTAGAAGGTATCCTGATTTAGAAGTTCATCGTTTAATTAGAAAATATTTGATTTCTAATGATTATGATTATAATTCTAAATTTACTTCACAGCTTGCAGAAATTACACTTCATTCTTCACTAAAAGAGCGAAGTGCAATGAATTGTGAATTTGATGTTATGGATATGAAAAAGGCAGAATATATGGAATCACATATTGGTGAAGAATTTGAAGGGATTATTTCGTCTGTAACTAATTTTGGAATTTTTGTTGAACTTGACAATGGGATTGAAGGGTTGATTAGACTAGCAGATTTAGTAGATGACCACTATATATATGATGAAAAACGTTTGCTTGTTGAAGGAAAACGCACAAACAAAGTATTTAAATTAGGAAATAAAGTTAAAGTAATAGTTGCAAATGCTTCAAAAGAAACTGGGGAAGTTGACTTTGAATTTGTTAAGTAGGTGAGATTTGTGAAAATAGAAAATAGAAAAGCTAAACACGACTATTTTATTGAAGAAACTATTGAAACAGGAATAGTACTAGTTGGAACAGAGATAAAGTCAATTAGAAAAGGTAGTGCTAATATTAATGAAGCTTTTTGTAGAATAAAAAATGGAGAGTTATTTATTCATAATATGTTTATTGATCACTATGAACAAGGAAATATATTTAATCATGATGAAAGACGTGCAAGAAAGCTTTTAGTAAATAAGCGTGAAATAAAAAATATGGATGAAGCTGTTAGGTTGCAAGGAATGGCTATTATTCCTTTAAAAGTTTATTTTGTGCGTGGTAGAGCAAAGCTACTTGTTGGTATATGTAAAGGTAAAAAGAATTATGATAAGCGAAATACCATTAAAGAAAGAGATATAAAGAGAAGTATTGAAAAAGATTTAAAAAATAGATATTAAGGAGGACTTTATGAAAAGTAAAAAACCACTTAAAGGAATGCAAGATGTTTTACCTAAAGAAGCAATTTTAAGAAGAAATGTACAGAATAAAATTATAGACACGTTTATAAAAAATGGTTTTTTTGAAATTTCAACGCCAGCACTAGATAGCTTGGATTTACTTGCAAGTAGTCAAGGTGGAGATAATGAAAAAATTATGTTTAATGTTTTAAAACGTGGAGAAAAACTAGATTTAGAAAATGCAAAGACTATTAAAGATATAAGTGATATGGGTCTTAGATTTGATTTGACACTACCTCTTTCAAGATTTTATGCTAATAATATGAATGATTTACCTTCACCATTTAAAGTGTTTCAAATTGGAAATGTTTGGCGTGGTGAACGACCTCAACGTGGTAGATTTAGACAGTTTATTCAATGTGACATTGATATTATGGGTGATGCTACTATTACGTCTGAACTTAGTTTAATTAAAACTGTAAGTGATGCGCTTATTAATGTGGGATTTGATAATATTGAAATAAAAATTAATAATCGTATTTTAGTAAATGAGTTGCTTGAAAAAAATAACTTTACTTCTTTTAGTGATGAGGTAATGATTATTTTAGATAAACTTGATAAAATAAGTTTTGAAGATGCATGTGGGGAAGTAGAAGCAAAAGGTTTAAGTGTTGAAAATTTTAAAAAACTATATAACCAAATTAAAGAATTAGAAGCTATTAACTTAGATCAGTTGCCAACAGTATTTGATAGTGAAGTTGTTAGAGATTTTGTTACACTTATAAAAACTCTTAATAATAATAACTACAACTTAGTTTATGATCCTACTTTGATTAGAGGTATGGGTTACTATACTGGAACTATTTTTGAAGTTAAAGATAATGACTTGGGGCTTAGTATTGCAGGTGGAGGAAGATATGATAAGTTGGTAGGGAAAATTATTGGAATGGATGTTCCAGCCTGTGGATTTTCTATTGGATTTGAAAGAATTATAGTATTGCTTCTTCAAAAATCAAAGCACCTTGATAATGAAGATAAAATGGCAATTTTAATTGATACTAAGTATGATAATTATAATAAAATTTTAGAATATGTTGAAGATATACAAAATAGTGGAAGAATTGTTTCGATGATTGCAATGAAAAAGAATGTAAAAAAACAAATTGCTGATCTAGAGGAACTTGGTTACAATGAATTTAAAATGTCTAGAGAATTTGAAAACTAATGAAGATATTATTATCACCTAGCAAAGAAGTAAACATTGAAAATATGGAAAAAAAAGCTAATGATGTTAATACTATATTCTTTTTACAGAAACTACAATTTTTGAATGAAAGTAATTTATTATTTGAGAATTTAGATATTTTAAGTAAGCAGGCAATTAAGTTATACAACGGGCTTGCATTTAGACAATTAAATAATCTAAATGATGAATTTTATCAAAATGTAATAATTCTTTCTAGCTTATATGGGTATAGTTTTGGAACTGATTATATAAGCAATCATCGACTTGATTATACAACTATTGTAGGTCGAAAGTATAGAAAAGAATTCTATGAAGAGATAAATGATGTATTAAGAAATGAAGATGTTGTTTATAATTTAGCAAGCAAGGAATATTCAAAAGGGATTATTCATCACAACTTGATAGAATTTGAGTTCTTAGTAAATAGCAAAAATATTAGTGCTACTAGTAAAAAAATGCGTGGTGCAATGGTAGAATTTATTAGATGTAATGGTGATTGTAACTTAACTGAATTTAATATTGATGAGTTTATTTTTAGTAAAAAGTTAAGCACTAGTAAAAAATATGTATATATAAAGTAGATTATATTATATGGGGTGAGAATTATGAATGATATTTTCAATGATAGCGAGTTTGTAAATCAATATTATGAAATGCTAAAAGACTATCAAGATGAATTTGTACAAAATAAATTCTTGAAATTTATACCAAAAAATTTAAAGGTTTTAGAACTTGGTTTTGGAACTGGACTTGATTATTTTGCTTTAAAAGATTTTTATGAATATACAATTAGTGACTATTCAAAAGCATTTATTGATGAATTTAAAAAAAGGTATAATATTGATGCAATACAAATTGATGCAAAATTTATTGATATAAATGAAAAATTTGATTGCATTTTTAGCAATAAAGTTCTTCATGTTTTTACAGATGAAGAATTAGTATTGTCTTTTGACAGCCAGTATAATGCTTTATATAGTGATGGATATATATTTCATACTCTGTGGTATAGTAAAGATGCAATACCTGATGAATATGCCAATAGAGTTAATGAAGCAAAATTAATTGAGTTACTAGACAAAAAATTTGAAGTTATACATTCTGAGACTTATTCAGAAATGGAAGATGAAGATTCTATAGTTTTTATTGCAAAAAAACTAGTTAGCATAAATGCCGACTAGTTTTTTTGCTTGCTCACATTATATAGCCGTAGAATTATTTTCTATTTCTAAAACTATTTTAGAGCATCAACTAGTTTTATTAAGTTGTAATCATTTATAAAATCATATATAATGGTATTAATATATCACTAACTTTTTGATAGATTATGGAGGGATAAAGTGCTAAATAAATTTAGAGTTAATTCAATGTATAACTATTTTATAATCGGGTTATTATTATTTTTCATTTTGATGATGCTTATTATTCCTGTTGCTTTTCTTAATTCAAGTGAGCCAGCAACAGACGATAGTGTAATGGTTAATGTAATTATTGTAAATTTATGTTTAATGTTTGGATTTTCTATATTTGCAATTCTGGAAATGCAATATATGATAAATTCAGAAAATATTAAAAAATGCGCAGAAGTTTTAGAACAGTATCGAAGAGATGATTTACAACATGAACCTAATATTATTATTTCTAAAAAGCTGTTTATGTTTGGAAGGTCAGAGCACTTAGCAGTAATTGTTTTTAATAGTCAAAAATTGACAATGTTTGAGTTTAAAGTTCGTAATTTATATCAAGAATTAATAAACATTACTACATTAGAACTAAAAGATATATATTGGAAATATGATAAACGTAAACGAGGTTATATAATTTATATTAGAGATATTGGAAATATGGATTTGAAGATAAGTAATAAGAAGTCAGTTTGTTTTATTAATCAGTTTAAGTATAATGAAAAAGCTTATGAAAATTTTGAGAGAGTGATAACATCAAAGTTTAATTTAATAGATTAGGGAAAATATAATAATTTAAAGTAATATTTGTGGATGCGTTTTGTGTATGTTTAGTAAAACAGAAGTTTATATGGAAGTAAATCATATTGCAATTGAGGTAATTAATTGCTCGAGTTAATGATGATGAATTTATTAAATGAGGAGGAGTTATTATGAGTGAAAAATTTATTGGATATTTAATTATTTGTATTATGGCTGGGTTTTGTTTTGTTATTGCAATTTGGCAACATCAAAAAAAGGGATATGTATTTAATAATCGATATATTTTTGGTAGTAAAGAGGAAAGAAAAAACCGTGACTGGACAGACTACTATAATCAGACACGAAATACAATGGTGTTAACGGGATTTTTTATCTTATCAATTTTATTAAATATGCTGTTTATTACAATTGGATTATTAATATTATTAATAGCATATGCTATTTATTCTGGAAAGAAATTAGTAGATAAATATGGCTTATAAAAAAAGTTGCAAATGCAACTTTTCTTATACAACAGAGTTTGTAAATTCAGTATATTCCCATGTTTTTTTATCGCTATAATCAAAGTTTTCAAAAAATTTAATTATATGCTTTGTCAATTGTGTAGGAGTAGATGCTCCTGAGGTAATTGCAATTTTTTTATAATTTTTAAATTTTTCTAAATTAAGTTCGTTAACACTTAAAATTCTTTGAGCTGCTACATTAGATATCTCTACAAGTTTATTAGAATTATTACTATTTTCATCACCGACTACAATAAGAAAATCCACATCAGTTAATTCCTTAACTGCTTGTTGTCTTGAAAATGTTGCATCACACACTTGATGTTGATTTGTAAAAATTTTATTTTTTAGTAGCATATCTAATTTATCACTAATTTTTTTAGTGTCATCAGTATTTAGTGTAGACTGATAAGCAATAAAATATTTATTATCTACATATTCATTCTCGTTTATATCATCAATACTAGAAATAAAAATTGTATTTTCTCTATCTATATCAATACATGCTTCAGCCTCAGGATGATTTTTTTTACCAATAAAAATTATTTTATATCCCATTGATAAATATTTCTTAATTTGATTTTGGGTATTAGTTACTTCTGGGCATGTAGCATCAATGATATTTAAGTTTTTTTCTTTTGCTTTTTCTATTACTAATGGGCTCACGCCATGAGCAGTAAAGATTACTGTTCCACAATTTATTTGATCAAGTAAATCTAATCGTTTTTCCTCTTTTGCTTCAATTGTGATTACATGAAGATTTTCAAGTGACTTACTAACCAATTTATTATGTACAATATCTCCAAGTACATAGATTGGTTTTGTTTCTATTTTTGCAGCGTTTTTAACAATATTTATTGCACGAACAACTCCATAACAATATCCTTGAGGGGTAATTTTAATTACTTTCATTAAATATCTCCTTTTTTGCGTATGTATTTTTAACTATTATTGTTGTAATTATTGCTGTAATCAGTCGTACAAAAACAATCACAAATATATTTGCACCTATTTTAACAAATAGCATTGTATCTTCTATTAAGGCATGACATATAGATAGAAATACTGAAACTAAAAGTACATCTTTTCTAGACATGTCTTTGTTTTTATAACTTGCTATGATTGCTCCAGCACCATAACTTATTCCAATAAGAAGCCCAACTAGTAAGGGAAAGTTAGCAGACGGAGAAATTCCTAAATATTTTGTAAATTTAAATGTAAAATTATTAATTTTATTTAAAATATGAAATGTTTTTAGTATTTCTATTATTAACATTACTATAAAGATAATAATTGTCATTTCAACAATTAAATTTATTGAGTCTATTGAAGCAGTTTTAATAAATTCATATACTTTATCCATAAATTCCTCCTAAAACTAAACTTACAATTATTCCTACAACAATTGCCAAGCCAACTCTAATCACAATTTGAGTAATTTTTTTAACCCCTAGACTTGATATTACAGCAGTTTCAACAAGCAGGCTATGTGCAATTAGAAGCATGATTGAAATTGTTGTGATTTGAATTGAAGTTAAGTCAAGTGTTTCAATTGCTGAAATTGCAGCATATAAGTTAACAGTTGCTCCTAAAATAAGTGGCAATGTAGCTTCTCCTGGTAGATTAAATATTTTCATTAATGGTTCAAATAAACTTGCTAAAATTTCAAGAATTTCAATCATTTTTAAAAATGTTATTAAAAATGTTACAGGAATAATTATCTTTGCGAGTTTTAATACAGTATGAAAAGTACTTTTAAATGTTTCATAAAAAATAGTATATAATTTTGTCATAAAATCACCTCTAACAATATATATTATACACTATTAAATTCAAAAACATTGTAAATAAAGAAAAAACCTAAAAAAAAAGTGAAAATATATACAAAAACCCTATGAAGTATGATAAAATTACCTTATATGTGTGTAAAAGGAGTTTAATATGGATAATGTTATTGAGTTGATAAATATTTCAAAATATTTTGGAGATATTAAAGCAAATGATAATGTAAATATTTCATTAAAAAAAGGGGAAATTCACGCTATTTTAGGTGAAAACGGTGCTGGTAAGTCTACGCTTATGAGTATTTTGTTTGGATTGTATGCTCCAGATAAAGGGGAAATTAGGGTAAAAGGTGAAAAAGTAACTATTAGTAATCCTAATGTAGCAAAAAAGTTTGGAATTGGTATGGTGCATCAACATTTTAAATTAGTTGAGTGTTTTACGGTAGTTGAAAATATTATTTTGGGAGATGAGCCTACTAATGTTGGAATTGTTGATAGAAAATCAGCTACGAAGAAAGTTGTAGACTTAAGTAATAAATATGGACTAAATGTTGATCCAGATGCTTTGATTTCTGATATAAGTGTGGGAATGCAACAACGTGTTGAGATTTTAAAAATGCTTTATCGTGATGCTGAAATATTAATTTTTGATGAACCAACTGCAGTTTTAACTCCTCAAGAAATAGAAGAGTTAATTGAAATTATGAGATTACTTGTAAAAGAAGGGAAATCAATTTTATTAATTACTCATAAATTAAAGGAAATAAAAGAAGTTGCTGATCGTTTTTCTGTTTTAAGAAGAGGACAATATATTGATACTCAAAGTGTTGCATCAACATCTGAAGAGGAAATGGCAGAAATGATGGTAGGTAGAAAAGTCAATTTTAGCACTGAAAAAAGTGCTTCTAATCCAAAAGATGTAGTTTTGGAAGTTCAAAATCTTTCTATTCTTGGAAATAAAGGATTAGATGTTGTAAAAAATGTTTCTTTGAATGTACGTGCTGGAGAAATTCATGGTATTGTTGGAATTGAAGGTAATGGTCAAACTGATTTAATTTATGGAATTACTGGTCTTAGTACTATAAAAAGTGGTAAGGTTATTTTAAATGGAAATGATATGACTAAGGCTTCAATTAAAGATAGACTAAAGAATGGAATTGGTCATATTCCAGAAGATAGACATAAACATGGGCTTGTCTTAGAATTTAGCTTAGAAGATAATTTAGTTATTCATAATTATAATGAAGAGCCATATTCAAAATCTGGAATAATTAACAAAGGAAATATTAGGAAAAACGCTGAAAGATTAATTGAAGAATATGATATAAGAAGTAGTAAAGGACCTATATCTATTTCTAGACAAATGTCTGGTGGAAATCAACAGAAGGCAATTATAGCTAGAGAAATAGATTTATCTCCTTCAGTGTTACTTGCTGTTCAACCTACAAGAGGTCTAGATATTGGTGCAATTGAAGGAATTCATAATAAACTTATTGAAGAAAGAGATAAAGGTAAAGCAATTTTACTTGTTTCTTTAGAAATTGAAGAAGTTCTAGATATTTGTGATCGAATTAGTATTATGTATGATGGAATGATAACTGGAGAGGTTATTCCGAGTGAAACAGATGAAAATGAAATTGGTTTATACATGTCTGGTTCAAAAAAGGAGGATTTAAATGAGTAAGTTATATTCATCCCTTATTTCAATATTATTAAGTTTTATAATTGTTGCTATAATTTTACAACTAGCTGGGCTTTATCCACTAGAATTTGTAGCATCACTAATTAGAGGTTCTACAGGTATTAATATTTTTGAAGGAACATTTTCATCAAGGTATATTGGAACATTCATTGTTACAGTAGTTTTACTTATATTAACAGGTATTAGTGTGTCTTTTGCCTTTAAAACTGGTTTGTTTAATATTGGAGCCGAAGGTCAGTTTATTATTGGTTCTTTAGTAGCAGTATTTTTAGGATTGACACTAAACTTACCTCCAATTATATTTCCAGTATTTATTATTATAATTGCTGGTTTAGCAGGAGCATTTTGGGGAGCCGTTCCAGGAATTTTAAAAGCTACAAGGAACGTGCATGAAGTAGTTATTTGTATCATGATGAACTACATTGCTATGTATGTTTCTAATTTATACTATACAAATGTAGAGGGCTTTAAAAACTCGAAAACTCCTAATATTAATTCTAATGCATTATTAGATAGTAATTTTTTAGAATCTATTACTGATAATTCAAGATTAAATTGGGGATTTTTAGTAGCAATATTATCATTAATTGCATATTATATAATAATAAATAAATCTACTCTTGGGTATAAATTGAAAGTTATTGGTTTTAATGCAGAAGCAGCTAAGTATTCAGGAATTAATGTTAAAGCTGGAATGGTGCAGTCAATGGCAATTTCTGGAGCTTTTTCTGGAATGGCAGGGGCAATTCTTGTTTTAGGAACATTTTATTTTGGTAGAGAACTAAGTGTATTTGAAAATTATGGTTTTGATGGACTGAGTGTTGCTTTAGTAGGTGGAGGTAGTGCATTAGGAATTTTATTTGCATCATTACTATTTGGAGCTTTGGCAGTTTCAAAATCAATTATGCAAATATATGGAATACCTATTCAAATTGCATCACTTGTATCAGGTATAATAATATTTTTTATTTCACTTTCGTTAATTACTGATAATAAGTTAGAGAGAAGAAGATTGAAAAAGCAACATATTAAAGATAACAAGGAGGAAAAATAATGGATATTTTAAGTTTAATTGAACCAACTTTAATGTATTCAACTCCTATAATTATTGCAGCTTTAGGTGGGCTTTTTTCTGAACGATCAGGTGTTGTAAATATTGCTCTTGAAGGAATTATGCTAGTTGGAGCATTTGCTGCTGCAACAGCTCAAGTTACAATTAGTTCAGGCAACCCATGGATGTCACTTGTTATCGGGGCATTTGCAGGACTATTATTTTCTGTTCTGCATGCGTTTGCATCGATTAATTTTAAGGCAGATCAAGTAATATCTGGTACTGCACTAAATATTATTTCAGGTGGAATGACTGTTTACCTAACAAGTTTGATTTTTGGAGAAACAAAATCACCAACATTTGGTATTACATTTTCCAAAATAGATATTCCATTAATTGGTAAAACATATCCGACATTTATTCTAGCGCTTGTGCTTGTTATTATTTCTTATCTTGTATTAAAATATACAAAATTTGGATTAAGACTTCGCTCATGTGGAGAGTATCCACAAGCGAGTGAAAGTGCTGGTATTAATGTATATTTATACAGATATTTTGGAGTTTTAATTTCTGGAGCACTAGCTGGTGTTGCAGGTGGGATTATGGTATTAACACAAGATACAAGATTTTCAATTACTGCAATTCATGGTATGGGATTTATTGCACTTGCAGCCTTAATATTTGGTAAATGGGATGCGAGAGGGATTCTATTTGCTAGTTTATTCTTTGGATTTACAACAATATTAAATGTATATTCAAAGTCAATTGATGCTCTACAAGGTGTTAGTCAAGAAATTTTTCAAATGATACCATACGTATTTACAATAATTGCATTAGTAATTACAAGTGGTAAAAGTAAGGGGCCAAAAGCTTCTGGAGAAATATATGATAAAGGAAAAAGATAAATGGTTATACCATTTATTTTTTTGCAAATATTCTTGGGATGTGATAAAATATACTAGTACTTGGGGGTGTCATGGTTTCGACAGGATTAACAAAGTACTAATAGCAAGCCGAGTAATGACGTAATCATTAACAAAAAATATCTGGAAACAGAAATTATTCTTTAGCTGCATAATAACATGCAGTTCATTAATTACAAAATCTTTGCGGTTGTAGTTAATGTCATATTAGCAAAGTATACTATATATGATTCCTAGCGTATATAACGAACTAATTTAGGATAGCTTAAATTATTGTTTGAACACTTACTGTAATTTAAGTGAACAATTTTAAGTGTTCTAAGCTTGTAGAAGTTAGTATGGGAGTTAGTTTTGGACACGGGTTCGACTCCCGTCACCTCCACCAAATAGTGATTAAACAGCTTTGTAAAGCTGTTCAGACTGTCGACAAAGTAGTCGATGGTCTTTTTTAATGTTTGAGTTTTCAACAAATTGCAATATTGAGTCTTTTTGTTAGTTATTCACTTAAAATTTCTACTTCTACTTGGTATA
>JBKEBI010000058.1:0-9013 GCA_047973085.1 Bacilli bacterium
TATACCAAGTAGAAGTAGAAATTTTAAGTGAATAACTAACAAAAAGACTCAATATTGCAATTTGTTGAAAACTCAAACATTAAAAAAGACCATCGACTACTTTGTCGACAGTCTGAACAGCATAATTTGCTGTTTTAATTATTCTGAAACCTTTTTGCAATATCATTGATATTTAATATATTGCCTATTTCTAAATATAATCTAATTTTTCTTCTTATTTCTTGGATGAAATTTTTGATGAGCTGCTTTTATGTGTTCATTTGAAAGATGGGTATAAATTTGTGTAGTAGATAAATTTTTATGTCCAAGAAAAGTTTGTACAGTTCTAAGATCACTTCCATGAGTTAGAAAATATGTAGCAAAAGAATGTCTAAGCATATGAGGATAAACATGTTTATCAAGCTCGCTTAAATTAGATAACTCATTCACAATATATCTAACACCTCGATCACTTAGAGCAGTTCCCTTGTTATTAATTAATAGCAAATTATGATTTTGAGCTGAGCTACCTCGCTCTAAATTTATATACTCTCCCATTACACTAATAACTTGTTTAGAAAGAATTGTGTAACGTTCTTTGTTGCCCTTACCAATAATTTTTAATCTATTATCTTTAATGTCATCCAATCTTATATTTACAAGTTCACTTACACGTAGACCATTTAAAAATAAAAGCATAATAATTAATTTATCTCTATTTGGAAACTTTCTACCACTACATGCTTTAATTAGAAGTTTAACTTCTTCAATAAATAAAAAATCAGGGAGAAATTTATCTCCTTTAATACTTTCAACTAGAGGTATAGGATTTTCTTTAGCAAAATTATTCTTTATAGCATAATTAAAAAAACTTGATAATGCGCTAAGATTTCTTCTAATAGAATTTTTTGAATATTCATTAGTAGATAAATAGACAATGTAATACCTAATAACAAAATAATCAACTGTCAAAAAAGTTATTTTCTCATCACTTAAATAACTCAAAAATAACTTTATATCACTAACATATGCACTAGCAGTATGTTCACTGTATTTTTTTTCATTTAACAAATAACTTTGATAACTAACTAACTTTTCTTTCACTTATAAACACGCTCATTTCTTCTAGTGCCCTTTTTGCATATAACTCTTTTCTTTCCTTTTTCTTATGTTTAAAGCCCAGTTCATTTAGAAGCCCTAAATTTGCATTCATTGGTTGGAAATTCTTTGGATCACAATTACTTATGTAATGTGCCATAGATCCCATAATAGAATTTTGAGGGAAATATATTACTTCTTTATCTTTAATATACTTAATCATATTAAGCGCGGAAACAATTCCACTTGCACTTGACTCAACATAACCTTCAACACCTGTTATTTGTCCAGCAAAAAACAGTTTAGGAAATCTTTTAGACTGATATGCAGCATTTAAAATATTTGGTGAATTTATAAAAGTATTTCTGTGCATTACACCATATCTAACAATCTCAGCATTCTCAAGACCAGGAATCATTTGAATAATTCGCTTTTGCTCATTCCACTTTAAATGTGTTTGAAACCCAACAATATTGTACAAACTCTTACTTACATTATCTTGTCGAAGTTGAACAACAGCATACGGTTTATCATCTTCTGTTTTTCTAAGCCCTACAGGCTTCATTGGACCAAAAAGTAATGTTTGAATCCCTTTTCTCGCCATTTCCTCAAAAGGCATACAACCTGCAAAATAAATTTCTTTTTCATATTCTTTCAGCTCTACAACCTCAGCATTAATTAATTCATTATACCAAGCCTCAAATTGTTCTTTGTTCATCGGGCAATTCAAATAATCTCCCTTATTATCATCATCATAGCGATCTTTGAAATACGCAATATCATAATTAATTGAATCAGCCTCAATAATTGGAGCAGCAGCATCATAAAAGTATAAGTAATCTTCTCCAAATACCTCTAAAATATTATTACTTAAATCATCACTAGTAAGTGGTCCAGTAGCAACTATCGTATACTTATCAGTATTGATATTAACTACTTCTTCACTTTTAATACTAATATTGGAAAAACTATTAATTTCATCTGTAATGTATTTAGAAAATACATCACGATCTACTGCAAGAGCTTTTCCAGCAGGAAGTCTTGATGCTTCCGCTGCTTTCATAATTAATGAATCAAACATACGCATTTCTTCCTTTAAAACACCCACTGCATTCAAAAGTGTATCTGATCTAAGGGAATTAGAGCACACAAGTTCTGCAAATAAATCACTTTTATGCGCTGGAGATTTCTTATTAGGTTTCATTTCATATAACTCAACATCAATTCCTCGTTTAGCAAGTTGATATGCTACTTCACACCCTGCAAGTCCAGCTCCTATTACTTTTACTTTTTCCATTCAATCACCTATTAACTTTCACAATCAGGACAAATAATCTTTTTACCTTTTAAAACTTTATTTGCCCCACATTCTTCACACTTTTCCTCAAGTGGCTTATTCCAAGAAGCATAATCACAATCAGGATATCTAGTACATCCATACATTAATCTTCCTTTACGAGTCTTTTTCTCAACAACATCCCCTTCACCACATTTAGGACACTTCATAATAACTTTCTTCTCTTGATCTACTTTTCTAACATACTTACATTCAGGGAACCCACTACAAGCAATAAATTCTCCATAACGTCCATTACGTTTAACAAGTTCTTTTCCACATTCAGGGCATTTTTCCCCAATCATTTCAGGTTCTTTCTTCTTCATATTTTCGGTAGCATATGTAATAAGTTCATCAAAAGTTTTATAAAAATCATTTAATAACTGTACTTTATCTGCTTCATGTACTGCAATTAAGTCAAGTTGATTTTCCATATCTGCAGTATATTTTATATTAATTATAGTGCTAAAAAAGTCCTCTAACGCTTTATTAGTTTCAAGCCCTTGTTTTGTAGGATGAAATCTCTTTTCAAGTAACTCAACATATTTTCTATCAAGCAATGTTGTAATTGTTTGAACATATGTAGAAGGGCGTCCAATTCCATTTTCTTCCATCACTTTAATTAAAGATGCTTCATTATATCTTGCTGGTGGTTGTGTAAAGTGTTGGGATTTTTCAACTTCCTTCGCATTATAAATTGTCCCTTCAATAATCTCAGGTAAAATTACATCCTCATTTTTTTCAAAGCGAGCATAAACCTTTAAGTACCCATCAAACATTAAAATATTTCCATTAGTTCTAAATACATAATTATTATTTATTAAATCAACTGAAGTCGAACTTACTTTAGCACTTGCCATAAGTGAAGCAAGTGTTCTTGCATAAATTAATTCATATAATTTCATTTCATTTTTTGATAAATGTTTTTCAATTGAACCTGGAGTTCTTAAAACAGAAGTAGGACGAATTGCTTCATGAGCATCTTGCTCGTTACCTTTGCTTTTACGCTTTCTAACAAAACCAACATAGTCTTTACCATACTCCTCTTCAATATAACTCATTGCGCTCCCAACAAAAATATCACTAAGTCTTGTTGAATCAGTTCTCATATAAGTAATAAGACCAATTGTTTCGCTTCCAATGTCTATTCCTTCATAAAGTTTTTGAGCAATATTCATTGTTTTTCTTGATGCAAAGCCTAGCTTAGAACTAGCTTCTTGTTGAAGTGTAGAAGTAATAAATGGTGCTTTGGGTTGCTTTTGCTTTTGTTTTTTATTTACACTATCAACAACAAAATCACTTCCTAAATTTTCTAAAACTTTAGTAGCCTCTTCTTCTGTTTTAACTTCAATTTTTTCATTATTATACTTAGTAAGTCTTGCATTAAATTCTTTAAACTTTCCATCTATATACCAATACTCTTCTGGAATAAATTTTTCAATTTCTCGCTCGCGCTCAACAATAATCTTTAAAGCTACTGATTGTACTCTTCCTGCACTTCTAGAACTTATCTTACTACGCAAGAGTTTAGATAATTTAAATCCAATAATCCGATCTAATATTCTCCTTGCTTCTTGTGCCTCTACCAAATCCATATCAAGTTTTTTAGGATCACTCATCGCCTCAAGAATTGCTTCCTTTGTAATCTCATTGAAAACAACTCTTTTTGATTTATCAATATCAAGATCTAAAACTTCAGCAATATGCCATGAAATAGCTTCCCCTTCACGATCACAGTCAGTAGCAAGATAAATTTCTTCCGCTTTTTTGGCCTGCTTTTTCAACTCTGAGATTTCTTTTTTCTTAGCAGGAATATTCTTATAATCTGGTTTGAAATTTTCTTCAATATCTACACCAAGACCACCCTTACCTGTAGTTGCTAAATCTCTAATATGACCCTTACTAGAAATAACACTATAATCCTCACCTAAATACTTTTCAATTGTCTTTGACTTACTAGGTGACTCCACAATTACTAATTTCATATTTATACCTCATTTCTTAATTCTAATAGATATGCCCCATCATTTATCAAGCGGTGACTGCCTTCATAACCTACATCAAATACACTTCCTGGTGCACAATAAATGTCTCTTCCAAGCTCCAATGCGATATTTGCCGTAATTAGACTTCCACTTGCAATAGCTGCTTCAATTACATACACTTTAGTTGAAAGTGCTGCAATAATTCTATTCCTAATTGGAAAATGGTGTTTCATAGCTCTAACTCCAACCGGATATTCACTAATCAATAAATGGTTCTTACTAATTTCTTTTGCTAATTCCATATTGCATGCAGGATAAATTTTATCAAACCCACTCCCAATTACAGCTATAGTTGATCTTCTATGTTCAATTGCAAACTTATGTGCAAACGAATCAATTCCTTTAGCTAGCCCACTAACTATTACAATATCAGATTCTAATTTTTCAACAAGCTTTTCACAAACATTTTTACTGTAATTTAAATTAGTTCTCGAACCTATTATAGCAGATTTTTCATTTTTTAAAAGCTTTATGTTTCCTAAACAGTATATAACATAAGGAGGATTATAAAGCTCCAGTAAAGATTTAGGATAATTTTCATCTAAAATCGTTACTGCCTCAATATTTTTTCCTTTAAGTTCCTCAATAAAATCTCTATTGACACGCACTTCTAAATTACAATCAATCGCTTGTTTTATTTTAACTACATCTCCATTAAAAATATAGCTTAACGTAATTAATTTCTCTCTCATAATAATCCCTCCGAATTATTATTCTATCTAATCAATTACTTTTCCTTTATATTCATTTACTGGACTAAATGATAAACGATGATATTTGGTAATCCCAAATTCCTTTATTCCCTCAAGATGTTTTTTAGTTCCATAACCCATATTTGTATCTAAACTGTAGTATGGATACTTTTTAGCAAGCTTTGTAATTAAATTATCACGATAAACCTTAGCAACAATACTTGCACATGCAATACTATATGAAAGACTGTCACCTTTAATAATTGCTTCAGATAAAATATCTAAATCAAGCTTCACAGCATCAATTAAAACAACATCACAATCCTTCAGTTCACTAACACATTTTTTCATTGCTAACTTCGTTGCTTCTAAAATATTTATTTCATCAATAATATTATTATCTATCTCAACAATACTATAACAAATAGCATTATCTATAATATAGTCGTAAAGTCGTTCACGTTTCTTTTTAGATAATTTTTTACTGTCATTAATTTCGCTATAATCAAAATCTTTTGACATGACAATAGCACATGCGACAACTGGACCAAACAAACATCCTCTTCCAACTTCATCTACTCCTGCTATATATTCATATTTATCATACTTCATTTCGTAATAATTCATAATTATCCCAAGTAACATTTTCAAACTTCACTGACTGTGCATCATTTAAAATGCGTTCACTAACACGTTCATAATCAACAACATTTCCACTAGCTATTAAATGAAACTTCCTTCCAATTTTTTCGTAACATTCCACTACATCATCAATATTATCAAGATCATATTTTTCAAGTAATTTTTCTGGATAAACTTGATGTAAATATCTTAAAATAAATATTGCAACATCATCTGTTGGTAAAATTTCATTCTTTATTGCTTTAGTAGCAGCCAGAGCAAATCCAATATGCTCATCTTCAAACTTTGGCCATAAAATCCCTGGTGAATCAAGAAGTTCAAACCTATCTCCAATTCTAATCCACTGTAACTGCTTGGTAACTCCAGCTTTATTTCCAACATTAACAACTTTCTTTTTGGTATACTTATTAATTAGTGTACTTTTACCAACATTTGGAATTCCGCTAATTACCATTTTCATACGTCTTCTTTTCATTCCTTTAGCAAGTTCTTTTTGAATCTTTTCCTCTAAAATTTTATCAGCATGATTATTTATCTCTTTTATAACATTATCAGATAATAAATTAAGACTAACAACATTGTAACCTTTTTCCTCATAAAACCTTTTCCATTTTAACGTTGCCTTAGGATCAGCTAAATCACACTTAGTAAAAACAATTAAAATTGGCTTATTCTTAAAAAGTTCTTCAATCAACGGACTAAAAGAAGAGTAAGGACATCTTGCATCTAATAGAATAACTGCAATATCTAAAACCTTACTAATCTCACTAAGCAATCTTCTAGTTTTAGCCATATGACCTGGAAACCATTGAATACTCATAAATACCTCCTAAATACAAAAGAGAAAACCCCTATAGGGGTTTCCATTATCTTCTTTCTTTAATTCTAGCCGCTTTACCACTTAATCCTCTTAAGTAATATAATTTAGCTCTTCTAACTTTACCACGTTTCACAACCTCAATCTTATCAATCTTTGGTGAATGAATTGGGAAAGTTCTTTCAACACCCACACCATAAGAAATCTTTCTCACAGTAAATGTTTCACTAATTCCTTTTCCTTTACGTGCAATCACTACACCTTCAAAAAGCTGAATTCTTTCTCTGTTTCCTTCAACAATTCTTACATGCACTTTTAATGAATCTCCTGGTCTAAAATCAGGAATATCTTTTTTAATTTGATTCAATGTAATTTCTTCAATTAACTTATTCATGACAATCTCTCCTTTAATATTCTTAATGTTCATAATTATTATCAGCGGAACACTAGTGTATTTTATCATATTTTTACAATAGATTCAACAAAAATCTAATTATTTATAAAATTTTTATTTATCCACTCTGTAAGTATCATTAAAGAACTATAACCATAAAATTAACTTTTTTATTATACGTTTCAACTATTCCCTTTATTAAACATACAATATCACACTTATTATTTAAAAAACACCAAATTTAGTTTTCACTAAAACTTGATGTTTTATATATCTAAATATTAGATTCCAAATGGAATTCCAAGAGCCATCCAAATTGCAAAGAATGCACTCCATCCAATAAAGATTGCCATTGAATAAGGCATCATTATTGCCATTAAATCTCCTACCTCAAACTTAGGAGCAAACTTTTTAGCTGTAATTAAAATTACTCCCATATATGTCATCAATGGTGAAATAATATTTGTTGAAGAATCCGCAACACGATAAGCTGCTTGCACAATTTCTGGTGATAAACTATCAGAAGTTGTATTTAACATTACGATGAAGATTGGAGCAAGTAGTGTCCACTTTGCACTCGCACTTCCCATAAATAAGTTTACTACTGCACATATAGCAATAAATGCAATTAAAAGCAATATATCGTTTTGAATATTTAAATCAATTAGTAACTGTGCACCATGATTTGCTATATATTGAGCAAGCCCTGAGTGATTAAATATTGCTAAGAAGTTCCCTGCAAAGATTGCAAATACCATAATATAAGCCATATCTTTCATTGCATTTGTAGTAACTTGAATATATTCTTTACCACTATTAATTTTTTCAGTTGCCTTACCATAAGCAATAGATGGGAATAAGAATATTGCGATCATAATAATAATAATATTATCTAAGATTGGCTTCATAACTTTTTCACTACCATCCTCTAGCACAGCAGTATAGTTTTTTAAAGGTCCAGCAAAATATAAAATTAAAATACCAGCTACAACAATTGCAAGTGCAATACCTGCAGCTTTAAGACCTTTTTTCTCATCAGCAGTTAATTCACCGATTTCAATTCTATCTTCTTCAGGTAAAACTATCTCATGGTGTTCAGCACGTTTTTCAACGAAAACTTTAGTTACAAAAGTAATTAAAACTGTTAAGAAGAATGTTGAAGCAATCATAAAGATATAGTTCATTGTAACTACACCATATTCAATAGGAATTCCAGCTCCTTCTGCTACTTTTGCAGTAATTTCTCCTAGTAATCCATCTCCAGGTGTCGGAATAAGTGCAGCTCCAAATCCTGCAGATACAGCAGCAAATGCAGCAGCAATACCAACTAAAGGGTTCTTACCAAGACCTGCATATAATGCTCCAGCAAGTGGAATAAGTACAATATATCCTGCATCTGAAGCGATTGAAGAGTTAATACCAATAAAAATAATTACTGGTAAAATTAATGATTCATGTGTTGAATGTCCAACTTTTTTAATTAAAGTTCCTAAAAGCCCAACTTTTTCAGCAAATCCAAAACCAATAACACCTACGATTACAATACCTAATGGTGGATATGCTCTAAAGTTATTAATGATATTATAAAGTATCCATCTAAATCCATCTAGAGATAAAAGATTTAAAACTTCATATGTACCATCAGTACCCACTACATTGTATTCTCCTTTTAAAAAGAAGCTCACAAAGATTAAAATAGCGATTAATATTAAGAATAAAAGGTTTGATTCTGGTAAAATCCTCCCAATCCTTTCAACAATACCAATCTTACGCGTTTTTTCCATAAAAAATAATTCCTCCTGTAATGTTTTAATGTTTTAACACACTAATACTATTATACTTTATCCAACAATATTTGTCAATAAACATTTGAAAAGGTGCAAAATATGCATGTTGGTGTACAATACATGTGAGACCTAAATTAAATTAATTTATAAAATTATATAAAAAATGTGATATATCTGCTACAATGTAAGCGTCTAAAACATACACAAAGGAGATATATCACAT
>JBKEBI010000059.1:0-2274 GCA_047973085.1 Bacilli bacterium
TAACAAAAAATATACATTTTACAGTAAATTTTTTATTTTTAGAATCTATACTAACAATACCATTGTATTTTTCACATACATTTTTAATAGACACTAGCCCAAACCCATGATTCTCTTTGTCTTTCTTTGTAGTATCTACTAAACCAGCAGGATTTACAGTAATTTTATTATTTGTTGCATTTACACAAGCTATTGTTAAACGATTTTCAGTAAATAAAATCTTTAAGTCAATATATCTTTCATTCTTATCAACCAATATATTAGACTCAATAGCATTATCTAATATATTGCCTAAAACAACACTTAAATCGCTATTTTTAATATACATTTTGATTGGTACATCTACTATCAAAGTAAATTTAATATTATTTTTTTCTATTTCAATATTCTTAGCATTAATTATTGCATCTATTGCAGTATTATTGCTTTTTGAAAATCCATCATCAAAAATATCATCATTTAACAGTTAATCTAAATAATTAGTAATTTCCATACAATTATCGTTTACAGCGTATCTTCTTAGAGCTATAAAGTGATTTTTAACATCATGATTAAATTTTCTGGTGTATATAATCATATTTTCGATTTCCTTATTATGCTCGATTTTCAACTCTAGCTGATGTGTGTACCTTGCTTGATCCTTTTGCTTGAATGTTAATTCAAATATTATTAATAAAAGTATATTTGTTACGAACATAATCAAAAATAAAACAAACGTTTCTTTAGTGAACTCACCTCTATTTTTTTTATAATTAAACGCAAACCACATTAAAATTAAAACTAATGTAGCAATACAGATTAAACCTACACCATAAAAAATGTATTTGTTAAATTTTGTTTTTTTACCTTTAATAACACTCTTTATTATACAAATAATTGTAAACATAATTATTTTTGATAAAATTGATAAACTCAGTATTACACTTTCAAATGCAATGTTCAGTTTTTCACATAATGTAACTATAAATATTTCAATTGTAAGCCAAAATACCATATATATAATTGGCAACGTAATTTTTTTCAAAATATCACCACTATATAATTTTATCGTAAATATTAAAATAAAGCCTAAATTAATAGTTAAATTTAGTATATACTCCGGTTCTGCTAACACCATATAGGTTTGCCATAGTGCAATTCCCACCGAAATAATTACAAACCATTTTTTATTGTCCTTTATCATTTCAAAGAATATGTCTATAAAATACTTCATAGCAAAGATCGTATAACAAATATTAATGATAATTAACAAAATCGCTTTATAATCTATCATTAACACCACCGCACATAAGGTCGCAATACAACTTGTTTATTCGTTCACGTTTACTTTTTGCAATTGTAAATTCTTCATCATTTTTAAGTATAAATTTCTTTGTAGTAGACATCTTTACGTATTTCGGATTGATTAAAAATGACTGGTTATTCTTAGAAATATAATCCCATTATTAAACAGTCTTTCCTCAACCGAACCAAGCTTCTCATAACAATTCATTATACCTTCGTTTGTAACAATATTCAAAAGCCGACCTTTACTCTCAAAATAAATAATATCTTTAATCTCAATTCTAAAATTACCTTTCCCAGATTGAAAAATAATTGTACTACTATCTTCTTCAATATCATTCATTACTAACTCAAAATAATTATTGAATTTTTCATCTATTATTGGCTTTGTTAAAAATCTGAAAGCACTAACTTCAAATGCTGCTGGTGCATAATCTTTGTGAGAGGTTACAAAAATTATTTTTGCTGTTTTATTAGTTTTGCGAATTTCTTGTGCTGTTTCAATTCCATCTATATTTTGCATCTCAATATCAAGAAAAATCAGATCAAAATATTTACCTTCCACAACATCATCAATAAGTTCAATCCCATTATAAAATTTACAAATACTTACTAATGTTCCTCTTTCATTTTTTCTTATCAATGACTCAATTTCATCAACTGTGCTTTTTTCGTCATCGCATATAGCCACTTTAATCAATATATCATTCCTTTACTACATATTTACTATTTTTAGAAAATGTTGCAACATTGCTTCAGCGTCATCTCGAAAAGCCTCGTTACAGTTTGATAACAATTCGTTAATTGTTTTTTTACATTCTATCTCACCTGAAAGCAAATAGTTTAAATCAACTTTTAACTCCTTGTGTAGTATCAATAATTTCTCCGGAGTTAAAAAATATTCACCACGTTCAATTCTACCATAATATTTAGATGAAACCCCAAGCACTTCGCCCATTTGTTCTTGTGTATACTTTTTATTTATCCTAA